>JARRQQ010000200.1:0-7068 GCA_037381725.1 Sedimentisphaerales bacterium | reverse complement strand
TGCCAGATGTTCTCATTCGACTCCGCGCTGGCGTCCACGGGGAATTCCGCTTTGAGAACGTCAACGCCCAACGGAACCAAGCGGCGGGCTGTCTCAATGACCACCTTCCGTCTTTGTTCGGGCGGCACCGGTCCATGCGAACCGTCGGAGGCGCAGGATAACGGCTCAAGGAAGAACGGGATATCGCATCGAGTGCACTCCTCCGCCACCTTCCGAACCAGCGTCTCGCGCTCGCCCGCCTCCGGCGCTTGCGGATGATAGTAAATCAACATCTTCGCGCCTGAGGCCCCCATGCGAACGGTCTTCTCAACCGACCAATTCTCGACCAGGCTCGTCGTTCGGCTCGATGGATCACCTGTTGAACCCGTATCCAGAGCCACTATCAAACCGGTCTGCCCGGGCAGTGAGCCATCCACCACGCACTGCGCGGCGGCCGTTTCCGGATCCAGCAAAATGGCGGATGTCACCGGCGCCAACTCTCGTACAATGTCACCCTTGAGGGTGGTCAACACTTCGTTTGTTTTGACGTGGGACGATTCTCGTGCCAGCGCCCGACGAAGCGGCCCCCGGTGATCGATGGCAACGATAGAAAAAATACCCCTCGGACCGGCCGTCTGTTGCAATCTCCGCCATTTGCCGATGGTCATCGACACAGTTTCACACCTTTCATCTCGGCCATATCAGCGGCAAGCAGATGACCTTCAACGGCTCCACCTTCCGGGTCCCCAAATTTCACGGTACCCCATGAGCACAGAATGTTCGCAAGACTTAGAAGAAATATCGTTCCAGCTTGCGCTTCTGTTCCCACTCCTTGCGCGCCTTTCGCACGCTTGCCATCTCACTGACCTCGGCCACCGGCACGTCCCACCAGGTCTCGTAGTTGGGCACACCGACGTAACGGTCATTCTGGACGCAAATCACCGTGGTGCGCTCGGTCTTCTTTGATTCCTTGAACGCCGCAACGAAATCGTCGTAGGTCGTGCATTCGATCACGTGCGCCCCCAAACCACGGGCATTCATAGCGAAATCGACAGGGAGGGCCCGGACCTTCTTTGAGGCGTCATCGGGGAGCTTGTTCTTGACGGGGAAGGCGTACCGCGTGCCGAATCCCTCCTGGCCCAGCGAGCGGCTCAGTCCACCGATGCTGTTGAAGCCCCGGTTGTCCATCAGGACAATCGTGAGCTTGTATCCTTCCTGAATGGACGTGACAATTTCATTGCAAAGCATTAGATAGCTACCGTCGCCGACCATGACAATCACCTCCCGCTCGGGAGCGGCCATTTTGATTCCCAGGCCGCCGGCGATTTCGTATCCCATGCAACTATAGCCGTATTCGAGATGGAAATTCTTGGAATGCCGGGTGCGCCACAATTTGTGCAGGTCGCCGGGCATGCTGCCCGCCGCGTTAATCATGACGGCGTCCGGCTCGCTTAACTCGTTGACTGCGCCGATCAGCTCGCCCTGGCTCGGCAAAGGCTCGTTGCGAATCGCATAAATCCGATCCACCTCTTCCTGCCATTGTCTGTGAAGCTTCTGAGCCTCTTGCCGATAGCCTTTCTTAACGTGGTAACCTTCGAGCAATCCGAACAGCTCCTCAAGAGTCGCACGAGCGTCGGCCACCAGCGGCAGGGCGGCTTGCTTATACGCATCGAACTCCGCCACGTTAATGGTGACGAAGCGAACTTTGGGGTTCTGAAAGGCCGTCTTGCTCGCCGAGGTGAAGTCGCTAAACCGTGTCCCGATGCCGACGACCAGGTCCGCGTCGCGTGCGATGCGATTTGCAGCGAAGTTGCCCGTCACACCGATGGCGCCCAAGTTCAGCTTGTTGTCGTAAAGCAAGCTGCCCTTACCCGCCATCGTTACGCCGACCGGGATACCGGTCTTCTCAACGAACTTTCCGAGAACCCTTTCCGCTCCGCTATAGATCGTGCCGCCCCCGGCTACGATCAAGGGACGTTTGGAGCCGCGTATCCACCGGGCTGCCTCAGCCAGAGCCTGACCATCCGCCCGATTCCGCTGAATGCTCCAGATGCGTTTCTTGAAGAAGTCAACCGGATAATCATACGCCTCAGTCTGCGTATCTTCGGGAAGTGCAACTGTAACCGCTCCCGTATGGGCCGGACTGGTCAGGACGCGCATCGCCTCGGGCAAAGCCGTGAGTATCTGGTCCGCCCGGTTGATACGGTCCCAGTATCGGCTCACCGGCTTAAAACAATCATTAACGGAGACGTCCTGTGTTATCTCCGATTCCAACTGCTGGAGCACGGGCGCTACGTTGCGACGTGCGAAAATATCACCCGGCAGTAAGAGCACGGGAAGATGGTTCGTGGTTGCCACCGCCGCGCCGGTAATCATATTCGTCGCTCCGGGACCGATGGACGAAAGACAGGCGAACGTCTGCATTCGATTCTTCATCTTGGCGTAGGCCGCCGAAGCATGAACCATCGCCTGTTCATTGCGGGTTTGGTAATAGCGAAGCTTCGGATACTGCTGCAATGCCTGCCCGATCCCGGAGACGCAACCATGCCCGAACACACCGAAACATCCCGCGAAGAACGGCTGTTCGGTGCCGTCACGTTCCACGTGCTGATTGATGAGAAACTTGACCAGTGCCTGACCCATCGTTAAACGCACAGTTTTAGTACTCATGTCAGAACCTCCAAAAACTCCGTAGGCTATTCAAGTCCCCCATGGTCTTCAACAAAAGCCATGACCTCCTCGTAGGTGGGCATGAAGTTGGCGCAGCCGTGCTTGGTGACCACAATCGCCCCACACGCATTGCCCAGCCGGCCCGCCTTGTACCAACCCCAACCTCTGACGTATCCATAAAGGAATCCGGCCGCAAAGGCATCTCCCGCTCCCAAAATATTCACCACCTCGACCGGGAATCCCGGCGCATCGATCTCGTCGATGTCTCCCTGCGTGTCCACCACGTGGATACAAAGGCCCTCCCGACCTTTCTTTTGCAGCAATGCTTTCGGCCCCATCGAAAGCATCTCGTGGATGGCCCGCTCCACATCTCCTCGGACCTGGGTATCCGAAACCGAGTCCGTCAGCTCGATACGACTGACGTCCGTGAGCATGGCGGCGTTGATCTCATCTTCCGTCCCGATAACCACGTCCGCCAGACGCAGCGCCGAGCGCACCACCACGCCGAACGCCCTCGGATCGTGCCACTGATCGGGCCGAAAATCTATATCGAGCACGACCTTTGTCCCCGCGCGGCGGGCCAGCTCGGCTGCGAACAGCGTCGCACTGCGGCTCGGCTCCCGGGACAAATTCGTCCCGGCAAACTGAAACACTTCGCTCCTGGAAATCGGCGTATCGAGAACGTCGTCAATCGTTAGCGCGATATCCGCACAATTATCGCGATAGTAAACGAGAGGAAAGCGGTCCGGCGGCTCAATCCCAAGAACCACGGCGCTGGACCTCATGCCGGGCTTGCGGCGGATAAACCGCGTTTCTACACCCTCTTCTTGCAGGAATTTCAAGATGAAATCTCCGACCGGGTCTTGCCCTAGTCCCGTCAATAGAGCGGTCTTGAGGCCCAGTCTTCTGCCTCCGACACTAATGTTCGTCGGCGAACCTCCGACGTAAGCGGCGAAGCTGGTAATATCGACGAACGGCGAGCCGATATCGTTGCTGTAGAGGTCGATGGAGGACCGCCCCATGTGAAGCGTGTCATAAGCCCGCTCAGTTTCACTCATCTCATTCTCCCCTGTGAACTAACCCGAGGCAAGCTAATACAACGGCAGTCGGAGGTCTTCTTGCTTGTACGTGTTCTTGACCCAAGTGTATCGCGGATCGTCTTGATTCGCCAGCGTCTGGGCGCTGCCCGCCAACACATTCAGATAATACGTTGTATAGCCCGGGGCGCTCACCACCGGGTGATAACCTTCCGGCACCAAAACCGCGTCGTTGTTCTCCGCTCGAACCAAGGCGTCGATGGGATAACCCGCCCTATGGAGCGGCGAGATCTCATCAGTATAAACACGCTGATAAGCATAGCCGTCGGGTTTGTCAATCTTGTAGAAATACACCTCTTCCAAATCGGCTTCCAGCAAACCGCCCTTCTCATCCGCCAGGTGGACGTCGTGCTTGTGAGGCGGGTAGCTGCTCCAATTGCCGCTGGGAGTGTAGACCTCGACCAGCACAAGACGATGAACGGGCGACCCCGGCGGAAGCAAATCATTGATTTGGCGGCTGACGTTGTCCCCTCCCCGCACCGATACCGCCACATCCTTGGGCTCGATCAGCCACGGATCGTGGTCCTGGTCGGTCGGCACCCAGGCGACGGCGTACTCGCCGCTCCGCTCAGCGGTGATCGTAAATGTGGTGTGCCGGGGTAAGTAAAGAGCATGAGCCGCATCGGCAAAGACGTCTTTACGCCTGCCGATCCCGGACCATTCGCCCCGATTCGAACGGACCGTGTAACGCCCGCTGAGATTGACAATAGCCAACTCATTTTCGCCCGTATCATGGGACCAGCTTTCTCGCTCGGCAAGCCGCCTAGCTTGAAAGGAAATATATTCCCAACCCGCCTGTTCCGGTTTGATAGACAAAATCAGGTCCGGATCATCCGGAAAAACGCCGGGCTTAACTAAGATATTTTCAGAGGTATACTGCACTTGCGGATCCCTAAAAGCATCTCCTGACGACTTTTGATTCAACTTCCATGTCCGGGCCGGACTGATCGCCTATCATACGTCTGTCGGATTTGAGATGCAACAGATATAAAAAGGTTTTGACGAGTATTACGAGCCGGGTTCAATCAGGATGCGTGCAGGCCCTATGATTCCCGAGGGTTCCGCTTTTCCCCGGCCGCGCGTGCCCCACACGTCCCATGCGAAGCGATTTGCAATAGAATTCGAGACGACCAGAGCTACTTCGTTCCTCCCCTTCTTGAGGAAATCCGTTATCTCCAGCTCGTATGGCGGCCAGAGCAGGAGGTCCACAAAACGATTGTTGACATACACCTCGACATAATGCTGCACTTTGCCGAGATCGAGCCACGCACGCTCGAAGTCATCGTCCACCGTGACCGTCTTGCGATAGAGCACTCGTCCCGAATAGAAGTCAAATCCAATATCCTTCCACGACTTGAGACTATCAATGTGGGCGGGTCCACAGATCACTCTGATCGGGTCGGTCAGCCCGGCCGGACCGTAGTGCGAGTACGTCTCCAGCGACAGAACGCTCGAACCTGTGCCGTCGGTGGAATTGAGCTTTATCTGCCCGTCGGCGTCGCCAGGCAAAGCGATCTGTTTCGCAACCATGTTGCCATCGATCCACAAGGCGTACTCGCCGGTAACCGGAAGAGGCGTCGCCACAGCCTGAGCGCCGGGAGGCAGTTTTGTTCGCAGCAGGATAGAAGAGGCGTCAGTGAACAAACACTCGCCGCGGAGAGCGCAGACACTCTCCCAGTCCGTATCGTTATAGTCTGGCTCTGTCCAGCCGGATATCTTGCTGAAGTTCCTTTTCTTAACACAGAAGACAGGCACGTTAATTTGGCTGGGTCCGAGTGAGCAAGCCCATTTGCCGTCAAGCTCATCACCTGCGAGCTGTATTGTCCAGTTATGGCTAATGTCGATCTTTTTACCCTTCGGCCTGCGGGAATCCCACGGGGGCCGCCTGGTTTTGTCAGGTGAGTAAAGAACGCATACCGACTGATACGGGCGGAGGTTGACTTTCAAACCGACGTCACCTCTGACACCGGCATAGGCGTTGCCCGTGTCGATGTCGATCACGACCGGCGTGCCATCCCGCGAGAAGTCGATCTGCCCCGAGGCGAACTCATCAGAGTCACTGAAAAGCAAAAACGCATCGGTCGTCGAAGTCCTTCTGTGATTGACACGCAACGAATCGAGATTCCCTTCTATCCGGATCGGACAGCCTACACTGCCGTCGAGCCATCTAATGACTGCTTTCACATCGGCTGGCAAGAACGTAAATGTGCCTTTGCCCACGTGTACGGACCGGCCTGCCTCAGGAGCCCGGCCTCCGAACCACCTTGAAAACGCCGCCGCCGGTTCGCCCTCGGAGATCGGCCAGGTCAGACTTGGCAGGCGTTCAAGCCACACGACGCGTCCGCCCGCCTGAAGGAACCGATCCATTGCTCTCAGACTACCCAGTCCTATTGCACTGACCGGTGGAACGATGAGAGTCTCGAATTCTTCCGGACCGATCGACAGTTTCGCGGAAGGCCCGGCCGCGTGGACGTCACTTTGCCCAAGCAGGTGGTCATCGACAACATCAAGGTCCCAGCGATGAGCACACAGGCCATCAACAAGGTCATTGAACGCCCGGCACGTTTGCTCGGCGTTCCTCTTTCCTACGCTTCTGTGCTGCCAGGGCAAAACGTTGTGGCCTTTTCCTCCGACGCTGTCGGCCCACAAGGATTCGATGGGATAGTACACTGCACACGGCGCAACGTGCGCCCCGATCTTATTGAAATAGCTCAGCCGCGCCGACAAATCCGCAATCCGCTTGTAGTACTTCCAGTACGGATTGTCGAGGAAGAAACTTGGCGGACATTCCACCCGTGGATTATCGAGCGTCTGAAAAAAGGCATGAGGCACAAAACGCTGGACCCCTAAAGTCCCCAGTATGTTGTAACCCGTGCGCAGCATGTTCAGGGTACAGTTCCACCCTCCCGCGAGTCCCAAGCACTCACACACCACCTCCTTGCCTTCAAGCTGAGCGACCGAGATAGCCGGTTTTGCTCCATGAGCAGGACTTCGAGGTCCCAGCGCATCGAAGCCGGGACGGTCCAGCCGGGACAGTACGGTCATCAATTGGGCCGAATGGGCATAGGAAAAAATGTCTTCTTCGTAAATGTGCCCTGTTAAATCGATTCCGTGCGCCTCACACCAGGCTTCCGAATGGCCGATGAAAGACTCGGTAAAAAGACTGGTGACGGTCTGCCAATAAGCCAGACGCACTTTGCTGCCTTCGTCCGACGCGGGGTCGATGAGCAGCGGGAGCTTGTCGAGTATGTCGTATCCGTGAAGCTCACGGAACTTTCGGGCGAACCGCTCGGTCCATGGAAATGGAGACGGTGACGTGGTA
>JARRQQ010000199.1:5466-17751 GCA_037381725.1 Sedimentisphaerales bacterium | reverse complement strand
GATCAAGATTGGATTCTTTTGAACAGCCAGCCAGTTGCTGTCCCACTCGAGACGACCTCTATTTGCGTTCGTGCGGCATTGACCGGCCTGGGAAAAGTATGTTTTGACGATCTCTCTGTCGCCATTGTTGATGCACCGACTGAAGTCTCTAACAACAAGCACTGGGAATCTGTCGCAAACACCCAACTCACCAAGATTATCAAGGGTAAAATCGTACGAACCTTAGCTCTCACCAAAGATTGCATGATACTGAAGTATCTGCCCCGATGGGCACATGGAAACATTGATAACATTGCCGTCGCCAATAATGATGGGGGCGTGCGTAGTCTCCTCGCTTGGCCACAAATCTCACAGGAAGATGCCAGCGATCCAGACCGGCATTTCATTATCGCGACATACTCTCGACAGACCACTTTCAAACCACCTGCCGGCACTATTGCAGCGTATGAGATCTTGGAGCACTGGTCTGAATGTACGTCGTGGAAAACCCAACCAACCGCCGCCCGAAAACCTATTGCAGAATTCAAGTTTGCCCCTGGCAGCGATTGGAAACTTTTCGACATCACAGCTTTAATCAAGGACCAATCAGGAACCGGGAGAGAATGTTATGGCCTGATGCTTCACTTTGCTCAAGAAGACCGCTCCGGCAGGGAGGGCAACTGGTCCGGTTACGCTTTTGTCAGCCGGGAGGGTATCGGGCAATGGCTTTCATATCGACCGAGACTTCTGGTCGTTGATAAGGCAAAGTGATTATCAGAATGGCACGGATTTTTTTCGAACAGGACGAATAATAGACTAAAAAGGGGGCCTGATTCGTTGTACCAGTCAGAACCAGCCGTTTCTTGAATTGGATGAGCAGGTTTGATGATCGATGAGAAAAGACTTGTTTGGAGATTTAATCGCGGCAGCAAAGATGCTCTCCAGACGATCTATGAAAAGTACAAAGATGATCTGCTCGGACTGGCGATTACACTGCTTAGAGACAGAAGCCTCGCTGAGGACATCGTGCACGACGTCTTTGTCACATTCGCCGGGACAACGGGGACCTTTCAACTGAGCGGGACACTGAAAGGTTATCTGTCCGTGTGCGTAGCAAACGCCGCCCGTGACAGAAACCGTTTGAAGTCGGGCAGGGGCCTTGGACTGGACAGTGCCGAGACAATGGCTGCCAATTCAGACGACTCGACAGAATACGTTGTCGGTCGCGAGGAATCCGACCGGTTGCAGGATTTGCTTGCCCGTCTTCCGTATGAACAGCGTGAGGTGCTCGTATTACACCTGCATCACGGAATGCGATTTCGGGAGATGGCTGAAGCCCTGGATGTTTCGGTTAACACCATTCAGAGCCGGTACCGTTATGGCTTGGAGAAACTTCGCTCGATTATGAACAATGGGGTGACGTCATGAAATCCACAGAGAATGTTGAGAAGTTTGTAAGAGACAAAAAGCCATGTATCACTACGGGTCGCCAAATGGATAAGCAAGTGCTGGATGACTCGTTCGCAGCGATGGAGGAAACCTTCCGGGCTAAATCGAAAGTTTGTCAGCTCAGTGTACGAAGCGTCATCCTACAAAACAGAACAATGAAACTCGCTGCCGCGGCGGTGATCGTCATTGTGTCCGGTCTTTTGCTTACCCGGGACAAGCCCATGCCGGACGGACCGAATCCCGAGCCTCCAAACATCGCCCGATCACCTACGAAGATTGTTTCTATGATATCTCTTAGAACGGCCTACCAAACGGGCGGCTGGGATGCCCTGGACCAGCAGTTTCAGGAGACGCTTGAAACGTTCGGGCCGGGACCATCGAGTATATCTGTGCAGCAGTTACTTGAAGGATTGAATGCTTTTTGAAATCGAAAGGATAAAATCGTGAAGAACGTGAACAAAGGTCTATTTGTGAAGACACTACTTGTCACTATGGTGGTGACATTCACCGCATCTCCGGTTCTGGCGCTTCCGCCGGATCCGGATAACGCGGCCTTGCTCTATTACCAGGCATTTTTGACACTGGCGCAGCTCAGCGATGAGGCAAGAGACCGTATCGGGACAGTGGCTTTGGGCGAGACCGCGCCGGATGACCAGGTGCGGGTGGATATTAGCAAGTGCGCGGGAGCTATTGAGTTCGCTGAAGCGGCTGTCAAGGTGCCGGACTGCTATTGGGGCGTGCGCTACTCTCAAGGATTCGATGCGTTGATGCCCCAGTTGGCGCAGATGAGGTTCTTGACGTTCGTTTTGCTCGCAGATGCGCGCGTCCGGGCCGCAGACGGGGATTACAAGGGCGCCCTCGAACGATGCCTCATGACGGGAACATTCGCGCGTCACATCGGCGACGATACGGTGATCTCGTATCTCGTGAATCAAAAAGCTCGCCCGTTTTCTGAGTAATTTCAATGAGAAGAAGGCGGACCAGATCGTCCGGGCGGCTAACGAGCAGGTTCTCAGACGAGCCAGACAAATCTATACGGAGCACATGAACAAAGCGATAACCATTCTGAGCACGCCCATGCCGTACGAACAAGCCCATTCGCAATTGAAGCATTTAAGAGATGATCTCGATCCGAACGATCCTGTATTGATGACTGTAAAAGCTTTCTTCCCGGCTTATGACAAGTTCCTTTCACAGAAGACGGCCATTGAAACGCAAGCCAATGCGATTGAGGCGGCGATTGAAATTTTACTCAGCCGCGCCAAGACGGGCCGGCTTCCCGATGCCTTGCCTTCGGGGCTTCCCAAAGAGGCGTTCAGCGGCAAGGATTTCAAGTATGAAAAGACGAAGGAAGGTTTCATCCTTCGGTGCCCGGGTAAAGATTTGCACGTCTATTGGTACGAATTCAAGATCAAGAAGTAAATCATTGGCAACTATCAAAAAGCAAGCCGATCTATGCCAAAAACGAGTATAGGTCGGCCTTTTTTATGCGCGATGATGGAAGGCGATATGGAGATTCTCCTGAAAACAGGCGCTGCGCGGGAGTGGCTCGTTCGTCTATAATGGTGAAGTTATGACGTATGTGCTTCGGGAGGTTCTTTGAAGACCCGGCATGAAGAGCTTTTGGAACTTTTGGACAAGTCCGGAGCGGAGCTGTTCGCGCTTTTGACCCGGCTGACGCTGCGCGAGGATATTGCCGAGGAACTGATGCAGGAATTGTTTATCAAACTCCAGTCTTCGAGAGGTTTCGCCAGGGCCGCCAGCCGGGAAGCTTACGCCCGCCGGGCGGCGATCAATCTGGCCTTCGACTGGTGTCGCGGCCACAAGCGGGCCGCTTCGAGGCTCGAGCGCGTCGGCACGCAAGCGTCGAACGACCAGTCACCCCTGGTTAAGATGATCCACTCGGAAGAGCTGCGGGAGACTCTCGATGCGCTGGGGCGCTTGAAGAAGGCCCCGCGTGAGGCCCTTGTCATGCGGTATATCCAGCAGGAATCTTACGATGTTATCGCAGAGCAGATGGGCAAGACGACCCACCAGGTCCGGGCCATGTGCTCTCGTGCCGTGCACGATCTTCGCCGGATCATCGGGTCGAATCACCAGAGATTTACGCAATAGGAGATACACAATGTCTGAAATGGATGAAAAGAGAATTCACGAGCGTCTCGAACGTCTCTCGCGAGTCGAGCCGAACCCGGAGGCGACCGAGCGAGCCAAGCAAAAGGTACGGGATACGTTAGGTAGGGGCAGGCCCGTGCGCCTGTCCAGGGCGACCACACGGGGTCGCCCCTACGGGCTCGTAGCAAAGCTAGCCGTCGCGGCGGTGCTTATGATCGGCGCGGGGTTTCTCGCGGGGCGGCTATCGGCGCCGAAGCCGCTGGACGTCGAAGAACTCCGGGCCGCGATGGAGACCTCGCTGAAATCATCGCTCGAACAGTCTATCCGGCGAGAGTTGCTCGATGAGGTGGAGAGCCGCGTGCAGTCGGCCTTGGCGGCGGATCGTGACACGCTCAAACAAGAGCTTCACCAGCAGGTGGCCGGCGACTTGCAGCTCTTCGCCGATCAGACGTTGACGGCGGTGGGTAATTTGACCGATCAGCGTTTCATGGAATTCGCCCGGATGATCGAAGCGGCGCGCGTCAGGGAGCGTCAGCGCGTGGCGGCGGCTTTCGATTATATGGGATCCCGTTTCGGAGACGGCTTGGTGACACTCGCCGCTCATACGAACGAACAACAACGCCCTGGACAGAATTAGCATATTGTGTCAATGAAAGAACCTAAACAGAAAGGAAGAGAACATGAGATTCCTAACTCGTACAATGACGGTATTGATCTTTCTCAGTTCAACCATGGGAGGATTAATCTTAGCACAAGACTCGACCGAGAAGAGCACAGTCACCATCTCCGGCTCAGCGACTCTGTCCGGCGTCATGATGCAAGGTCTCAGGGACGTATCGGGCCAAACTGTCGTTACGGATCACGACGGCCATTACAGCGCCACCGTTGCTTACGGCTGGAGCGGCACAGTGAGGCCGGTGAAGGAAGGTTACAGTTTTTCGCCAGCCAGCATGAATTACACAAAAATAGAACAGAATCGCGTGAATGATGACTATGCTGCAATGGTGATCCAATATCAGATTTGCGGCTCTACGGGCCTACCCGGCGTGACGATGAAAGGGTTGCCGGGTCCGCCTGTAACCGATAAGGAAGGCAAATACCGGGCGACTGTTGACTATGGTTGGAGCGGCACGGTCACGCCGACAAAGGCAGGCTGCGTCTTCGAGCCACCCTCCCTGTCATATTCGCGCGTCATAGGCGATCAACGGAATCAGGACTATATTCCCCACGCTGTGGCCGAAGGAGCGGATGGCGGGTCCAGATCAAGTCTGGAATGGCGGTTTGCAGGGAATAGGTGGGAACCCACGCCCTCTTCCAGTTCACGCCGAATGGGACGCTCCACGGGCTACCAGCCGGCCCTCGGGCCCGTGAGCAGCCGGAGGGTCCTCGTGGTCCCGAGCGGCGAGATCAAGGCGAAAGAGCTTGCCGAGGTCACCGAAGATATGCAGGTGATGTCGCACATCCTTGACGAACGATTCAAGCAGACACGCCGGGTTCAGGGGCTCTTCACCGACTTCGGCGATTTTTTCGGACGGGACAACCGCCAGAGGCCCAGCAGGCCGCCGAGCCGAACGAGCAGGTTGATCCGACCTGGCGGAAGGCCAGGCAGGAAGTGTTCCAGCCGGGAGCGCAGTCGCAGTCGGGGCCGTCCGAATCGGCGGAAGAGCAAGGGCAACGCATGGTTGACGAGCTGAAGAAAGATCTGACGGCGACCCTTAAACACGCGGCCAACATTCGCGGTTTGCAGCCGGACGAGTGGGTGATCCTGACGGTCATCGGTGCCGGTCGCGGATTCGGCGCCATGGGAGGTATGACGGCGGGCGGTATGATGGGCGGCATGGGCAGCTACGGCTACTCCGCGGGCAGCAGCGCTTACGGCGGCGGCTTCGGCGGAGCTGCGGCTGGAAGCGGAAGGGGCGGTATGATGGGCGGCTACGGCGGCGGCAGCAGCGGCAGTAGCTTCAGCGGCGGTATGGCTATGGGCGGCATGGGCGGTTATGGCGGCATGGGCATGGGCGGTATGGCCGGTCCCGCCGAGATGGGGGCTAACTCCGCCACTGTCCTGACGATCCGCGCCAAGAAGGCGGACGTCGATGCCTTCGCCGGCGGCGAGCTGAACGCCGAGCAGTTTCAATCGAAAGTCAGGACGGTCATCTATTGATTGTTCTGGAAGAGGACCATGCACATGCAGAATCAGACAAGAAAAATGTGCCTGATGATGATGCTGACCAGCACGGCCTGGGTATCGACCCCTGCTTGCACTGGATCCGTCGCCGGCGGTCAATCCGCCGCACAGGCCGTCTCCACGTCGGAACTCCTGCGGAGATATACTCAAGCATTGGACGCGACGCAGAGCTTCACCGACACGTACGACGAAGTTGTCGACCATAGCTACAGCAAGGTCGTTGACGTCGAAGAATTGCGGACCAGAATGAAGACGTGACTGGTGAACACGTCTTTGTCTGTCCGGGCTGGTTTTGATGAAAGGGCTTGAAAATGTCCAAACGCAAAATCGTTCTTGGCTCGATAGTCTGTTTGCTCGCGGCCTCACTTGTAAGCGGAACGTTCTCTCAGGCGCAAGTTCGTCCGGGAACCCGGGGCGTCTACCGCAGGCCGCCGAGGCCGCCGAGGCCGCCGGGCTTTAGCCCAACCCATCGATCGACGAAAAGGGAGCAGACCGATGAAACCAGAGAAGCTTCACTCAAAGGTCCCATCGGGGCCACCGACGAGCAATGGCCGGCGATTAAGCCGAAGCTGGAGCGAGTCATACAACTGCGGCTGACAGACAGCATCGGAATTATGACGCAGGGTGCCGTCAGCGTAAGTGGCGGCAGCAGCCCGCCAGGATACTCTGCAAAATCCGGCAGTGGCGCGGGTGGTCGGGCCAGTCTCAACCCCAAGGCCGGCGACGGATGGTCGACGGTGACTAAGACGGGTCCCGACAGTTCCATGCGGTGGCGATGGATGCCGTCCTGGGGTGACAAAGGCCCGCAGACGGAGGAAGAGAAGCTGTCCGACGCCCTTTTGCGTCTTCTCCAGCATGAGAACGCCGACCCGGGCGAGATCAGGCGGACAATGGACACCCTGAGGAAAGTCAAAGAACAGAGAGAGCGAGACCTGGCGGCAGCCCGTAAAGAGCTTCGAGACGTCCTGACGCTCGATCAGCAAGCCAGAGCGGTCGCTTTAGGCTGGCTGGACTGAAGAGGCTCGATTGTGTGAAAGGGGATCACAATGACTCGACGAAACCTGATAGTTGGAGCCGTAATCTTCGTAGCGGCGGCCGGGTTCTCAGGCCCGTTGCTCTCACAAACGCGAAGCGCAAAGGCGTCTCCAGGCTCCGCGGCGGTACACAGGCGCATAGAAGCGTTGAGCGCCCAACGCCGTGAGCGGGTTGAACGCCAGCGCGCACAGGAAATGAAGCAGGCTGAGCAACAAGCCAGGGAGCAGTCCTGGCAACAGACGTTCAAAGAGGCGCTGGACGTGACGGACGCCCAATGGGCCATTATCATGCCGAAATTGAAAAGAGTGGATGACCTGAAAAAAGAGGCACGAACCGCAGTGCTGATAAGAAATGCCCAATGGGTCACGACGACGGAGACTAAGCGAAGCGCACCGGGTGCGAGTACCGCCGGACCGAGCGTGCCGCCTGCCGAGACGACGCGCCACTATGAAGACTGGCAATGGATGAAGCCTTGGGTGCGGACAACAGCGCAGAAAGCTGGTGACGGCGCTTCCGGCGTTGGTTGGGGCTTCGGCTTCGATGAGACGAAGCTGACAAGAGCGCAGAAAGCGTGTGACGAGCTTGTCGCCCTTTTCGACAGAGCCGATGCCACGGACGAGCAAAAGGCTGAGAAGATGAACGCCTTGCGCCAGGCCAGGCAAGACGCGGCCCGGCAGCTTGCCCAGGCCCGGCGGGAGCTGCGCGAAGTCCTGACCGTTCGCCAGGAAGCGACCCTCTTCCTGCTCGGTCTGCTCGATTGACCCTGCGAGCCATGCAGGGTACAATCGCAATTGAGCCGCGAGGAAAGCCGGAGACGATGAACAAGCGACGGGTCTATAACGTGATTGGGATTCTTGTGGTTGCGGCGATCATGAACTCTGCTGACGCTGCGACCAGGACCCTGCACTTCCCACAGGATCAGTGCATGGGAACTCTCCGCGTGGAGGATCCGTGCCTCGGCACGTCATACCTCGAATTAGGCCGCAACCTCTCCCTTCCGTACGGACTCGATCCGAAACGTGTGGCCCTGGGAGGCGACTGGGATTCCGTCGGTCCGGCCCAGGGCGACGTCGTCGCGCCTTCGGGACGGAATATCGAGCTGGCCGTCATGCTGCGCCTCAGGCGGGAGGATTCTGCGAAGATAGCCGGGTTGCCGCCCCTTCAGTACAAGTTGCTCAGTGCCGAGCGATACCGCGTCGATCCGGACGACCTGTCGGGATTGTCGCGATTGGGGCCGGATGACCTGTACAAGCTCAGAGTCAGCACGTTGATACCAACTGCCGATGCGGACCGGCGCGTTCTCGAACCGATCTCTCATCTGACGGGTCTGCAGATCCTCTGCCTGCACGGGACGGGCCTGACCGACAAAGGAATAGAGCTTCTCAAAGGGCTGCGCTCGCTCCGGGCTTTGGAGCTCGATGAGGAGAGGATCGGCGCCGACGGCCTGGCCGTGCTCAAGGCCCTTCCGAATCTCGAATACCTCGACTGCTGGATGCAGCCTACGGACGCGGGCCTCAAGCATTTTGGGCAACTGCCCAACCTGCGCTGGGTCAGGATACGAACGGGCAGGATGTTCGGCCCCGGCCTGGCGGAATTGGCGAATTGTCCGCGCCTTGAACGCCTGTGCATCTGGGGCACCAACCCGATTTCCGACCGGCACGTCAAATGCCTGGAAGGTCTGACGCAGCTCAAGAGCCTGACCCTCTGGGGAGTCTGTGACAGTCTCACCGACGCCAGTCTCGTCTCCATAAGCAGGCTCGAGAACCTTGAAGAGTTACACTTCATCCTCGCCATGCCGAAGTTCACGGCCGCAGGGCAGGCATATCTTACGCAACTAAAGCACCTGCGAAAGCTTGACTTGTCAATGGCGCCAATCAGTGACGCCCGATACCTGACGGAATTGCCCCAATTAGAATCCGCCACGCCCGTTGTTTTTACCGCCTATAATATGAAGACTCTCAGCGGCGCTGCCCATCTCAAGTCGCTGGGTGTCACTTTGCCCTCGCCGCCCAATGGCGCGATCGACGATCCTTTGGCGGCATCGTACCTGGGCAAACTGAACTCTTTAGAGGAACTCAACTTCTGCGGATCCGTTGCCGGGAGGTTCGTTACTGATGAGGAGGTGGCCTGCCTCGAATCCCTGCCCCGTTTGAAGGAATTGCACGTCGCGAGCATCCATTTGACCGACCGGAGCCTGGCGTCAATCAGCAAGCTAAAGCGGCTGGAGTCGTTGAGTTTTTCGGCTTTTGACGGCGAAGAGATAAGCAGGGACGCAATTGGACAATTGAGCGGCCTGGCGAACCTCCGGACTTTGGACGTCAAGGTTTATCCCGGGACGGACGACCAGGCCGATGAAGCGGCACTGGACTTCTCGACGCTCACGGACCTAAATACATTGACGTTGTCCGGCTGTTCGCTTCGCGATGCGGACCTGGCGTCCCTGGCTGGGCTTACGCGGCTCGAATGGCTTGTGCTGGATGGGAACTTCACGGAAGTGGGGCTGTGGCACCTGAGGAACCTTCCGCAAGTAAAGATGTTGGATATCAGAGGCATATCCTTCACGTCCGGCGAGCACCTGGACGAGCTTGGAGGCATGACAAAACTCGGAGATTTGCATCTTCACGGTCGGATTACAGACGCCGCATTGAGCCGTCTGAGCGGCCTGCCTTTTTTGTGGTCGCTGAGCGTAAAAACGGATGAGCCGATCCGGCCTGAGACTGTCGCGCATCTCAAAGAGAGCCTGCCCGCAATCGAGTACATCCACGTCGATAAGCCGCGGCGACCGATCAAGCCGCAAGCCGTGCGACCGTCGAGACGCCCGAGACGCTCCACAACCGATCCGTCCCGCCCCAACCAGCGGCCGCGGCGCGACCGCCGGCGCAGAAGGTAGTCCCTTAGCGGACAAAAAGTTGAATCCGGTCTCTCAAACTCTGCTATATTGTTCCCGCCGCCCGATTCTCGTATGATTCCAGTATTACTCCAACCGCAAAGACGGTACCGGTCATGATGTAGTCTCTGAACTGGAACCGTGTTGCACCGCCTGACGTATGGACACAGACGGTCAGGACGCAGAGTGTCAATGAATCGGGGCGTTACTTTGGGCACAATACGATGGCGCAGTTGAGGAAAGAGCTTGGGTTTCTGGATGTCTTCGCCATAGCGGCCGGAGCGATGATCAGTTCGGGTTTGTTTGTCTTGCCCGCCATCGCCTATGCCAAGGCCGGGCCGGCCGTCGTGCTGTCCTATCTTCTGGCTTCGATTGTGATCCTTCCCAGTGCCTTGAGCCAGGCCGAGTTGGCTACGGCTATGCCCCGAGCGGGCGGGACCTATTTCTACGTCGAACGGAGCTTAGGTCCGATATGGGGCTTGTTTGGCGGACGGGCCATCTGGTTCGCGGTGGCTTTGAAGAGCGCCTTTGCCGTGGTCGGGATGGCGGCGCTGATCGAAGTCGTTCTCCATGAGGCATTCGGCGTGCGGGTAAGCCAATGGCACTTGAAGATCTTCGGCGTGGCGTGCTGCCTCGGCTTTGTGGTCATCAATATCGTGAGCGTCAAACACACCACCAAGTTCCAGGTTTGGCTCGTGGGGATATTGTTGGTCTTGCTCGCCTTCTTTGTCGTGGCCGGCGCCGGCCAGACGCAAGCCGCCCGGTACAAGGGATTTCTTGAGAAGGGCTGGTTTGCCGTCTTTGCCACGGCGGGGCTGGTCTTCGTGAGCTTCGGCGGGCTGACCAAGGTCGCCAGCATCACCGAAGAGGTCAGGAATCCCGGCAGAAACCTTCCCGTCGGCATGACCCTGGCCTGGGCCGTGGTGGCTTTGTTCTACGTCGGCGTCATTTCGGTGACGGTCGGCCTTCTGGATGGTCAGGAGCTGGAGGGCAGCCTGATGCCGATATCCTCGGCGGCGGGCAAATTTCTTGGCACTGCGGGCTTCGCCATTCTTGGCCTGGCGGCCATTGCCGCTTTTATCACGACGGCTAACGGGGGAATCCTCGCGGCCTCTCGGTATCCTATGGCGATGAGCCGGGATCAGTTGTTGCCCCAGGTCCTCGGTCGGATCAGCGAGCGTTTTGCGACGCCCTATATTAGCGTGCTTCTGACGGGCGCCTTTATGATCTCCGCGATTGCGTTTCTCGACCTCGAAGTGCTGGTCAAAACCGCTTCGACCCTGATGCTGATCCTTTTCATTCTCGTCAACGTCAGCGTCATTATCATGCGTGAGAGCCGGATACAGAGTTACCGGCCGAAGTTCAAATCGCCGCTATACCCCTACGCCCACGTTCTCGCCGTCTTGGCCTACGGCGGTTTGATCGTGGACATGGGATGGGTGCCTCTGTCGATCACGGCCGGCTTTGTCGCGCTGAGCGCCGCCTGGTACGGGCTTTACGTTCGCAGGCGGGTCAGCCGGGCCTCGGCGGTGATGCACGTCGTCGAGCGCGTTACCGCCCGGGAGCTCAAGACCGTGACGCTCGAGAACGAGCTGCGGGATATATTGCTGGAGCGAGATGACGTGATCGAGGATCGATTCGACCGGCTTATTCGCGATTGCCCTATCCTGGATATTGAAGGCAAGAAGGATGGCGAGGACGTTTTCCGGGAAATCTCCGCGATCTTAGCCGACAGACTCGCGAGTGACGAGTACGTGCTTTTTGAGAAGTTCCTCCATCGCGAGGCCGAGGGCGGGACCGTCGTCCAGCCGGGCCTGGCCATACCGCACGTCGTGGTCGAGGGCGAGCACCAGTTCGAGGTGCTGCTCGTCCGCGCCCGTGATGGCATCACCTTCCGGGGCGTCGCCGATCCAGTCAAGATCATGTTCGTCCTTGCGGGCAGCCGGGACGAAAGAAACTACCACCTCCGAGCACTCATGGCGATTGCTCAAATCGCCCAGGAGAAAGGCTTCGAGCAACGGTGGCTGACCGCCCGGGACACCGAGGCGATCAGAAACCTGATCCTGCTCTCGGCCAGGAAAAGGGACGCGAATCCGTGAATCTCCACCGCCTGAGCCGCGGTCTTGTCGTATAGATTATCAGACTAAGTTTTTCAAAAAGAGGTTGACGGCCGCTGAGATTGGCGGTACTTTCACGGGTTTTGAGAATTGATTAACCCGTAGTCTGGAGGCAATAGTCGTATGTCAAATGCGAAAGAATTATTGAAAGAGAAACTCACGGATGAGAATTACGGCAGACTCATGGCCCTGGACAATCCGAAGATGCATGAGTTCATCGCTGACGCCATCGAACTGACCGGAGCCGCGTCGGTTTTCGTCTGTACAGATTCCGACGAGGACAGAACTTATATCCGCCAATCAGCGATCAAGAATGGCGAGGAAATGCCGTTGAACATACCCGGCCACACGTGCCACTTTGACGGTTACTACGACCAGGCACGCGACAAGGCCAGGACGAAATACCTGCTCGAGCCCGGCTCGGACTTGGGGGCCAGCTTGAATTCCATCGAAAAACAAGCCGGCGTCGAGGAAGTTCGGTCTTTCTTAAAAGATTCCATGGTCGGACGGGAGATGTT
>JARRQQ010000199.1:0-5442 GCA_037381725.1 Sedimentisphaerales bacterium | reverse complement strand
TCGATTCGGACTTCTCGATTCCATGCGTCCAAATCACGGATTCCCCTTACGTAGCCCACAGTGAAACGATTTTGTACCGGCCCGGCTACGAACAATTCAGAAAAATAGGCTCGTCGCCGCATTTCTTTCGATTCCTTCACACGGAAGGAGAGCTTGAAAACAACGTCAGCAAGAATGTCGATAAACGACGTGTTTACATCAACCTCGATGAAGATATCGTTTATAGTGTCAATACCCAGTATGGCGGCAATACGATCGGTCTGAAAAAGCTGGCCCTGCGATTGTCGATCCAGAAGGCCTCACAAGAGGGCTGGTTGGCCGAACACATGTTTGTCCTCGGCGTACACGGCCCGGAGGGGCGCGTGACGTACTTCACCGGCGCGTTCCCATCCGCCTGTGGAAAAACGTCCACCTCAATGTTGCCCGGGCAAACCATCGTCGGTGACGACATTGCCTATTTCCGAAAGAAAAACGGTCAGACGTATTCGGTGAATGTTGAAAAGGGCATCTTCGGGATCATCCGCGATGTGAATCCGAAAGACGATCCGATTATCTATCAGGCTTTGACGACACCTTGCGAGGTTATCTTTTCCAACGTTCTGATTGATGAATCGAAGAAGCCGCACTGGCTCGGGATGGGCGTCGAGCTGCCCACGGAGGGGATCAACCACTCAGGCAAGTGGCACAAAGGCAAAGCCGATAAGGACGGCAATGAGATTACCGCTTCACATAAGAATGCTCGTTATTGCTTGAATATTTCGGAACTCTCGAATCGCGATCCTATGCTGGACAATCCCGATGGTGTGCCGGTCGGCGGTATTGTTTATGGTGGACGTGACAGCGATACCTGGGTGCCCATCGAGCAGGCCTTTAGCTGGGCTGAGGGCATTCTTATGAAAGGCGCCTGTCTCGAATCGGAAACGACCGCCGCGACGCTTGGCAAAGAAGGTGTCCGGACTTTCAATCTAATGTCCAATCTCGACTTCCTCTCGATACCGCTCGGTCGATACATCCAGAACAACCTGGATTTTAGCAAAGGGATCGAAAATCCGCCGCTGATCTTCTCGGTCAATTATTTCCTCAAAGATGAAAACGGCCGGTACTTGAATGGGATGGCGGATAAGCTCATCTGGATTTTATGGGCTGAGCTTCGCGTTAACGGCGAAGTGGATGCGATCAAAACACCAACCGGGAATATCCCGCGATACGAAGACCTTCAGAGGCTCTTCAAAGAGAATCTCAATGCGGAATATACCCGGGACGATTACGTCCGGCAATTTACGATTCGCATCCCGGAGAATCTCGCCAAGCTGGATCGCGTTGAGAAGATTTATAAAGAAAAAGTCTCCGATGCTCCGCAAATTCTGTTTGATACCTTTGCGGACGTTCGCAACCGGCTGAATGAAGCACGCCAGAAGCACGGCGATTACACCTCACCGTTTGATTTAGCGGGGTAGGCCAGGGGAAAGGCGAGAAGGGCGGGTCATTGCAGAAAGGACCGTGGAGATGGAGAAAAAAACCATTCGTACCGGAATTGTCGGGGCGGGTTTTGCTGCGACGTTTCATCATAATTGTTTGAAACAAGTCCACGGTACGAATGTGGACATCCTGGGCGTGTTTGCCGTTGATACCGAGCAAGCGGCTGCCTATGCCAAAAAACGCGAGATTCGCGTTTTCAACAGCCTGGAAGAGCTTCTCGACAAAGTGGACGTCATTCACGTTTGCACGCCGCCGGTGGCTCACGAGCCGATTGCGGTAGCCGCCCTCGAACGGAACAAATTCGCCATCGTCGAAAAGCCGCTCACCGGCTACTTCGGAGACGGCTCCGACGATTTCAACGGGGATACCTTTGCCAAGCAGGACGCGCTTGACCACTCGCTGGCGAGTATCGAGCGCATGTTGGCGGCGGAGAAAAAAAGCAAAGGCAGGATTCTGTACGCCGAGAACTGGATCTACGCGCCCTCGATTCAGAAGGAACGCGAGATCATCGAAAAGACCGGCGCTCAGGTTCTCTGGATGCACGGCGAAGAGGCCCACTCAGGCTCGCACGCGACGACGTATGCCTACTGGAAATTCTCCGGCGGGGGCGTGATGATCGGCAAGGGATGTCACCCGCTGACGGCGGCGCTGTATCTCAAGCGCGTCGAGGGCAAAGCCAGGAACGGCAAACCGATCCGGCCCCAGTCCATTTCGGCGCGCACGCATGCGATTACCCGATTAGAGGGCTTTGAGGACAAGGGACACATCCGTTGCGACTACCATGACATTGATGACTTCTCTCTGATGCACGTGGTCTTCGAGGACGGCACGATCGCGGACATCTTCGCCTCGGACATCATCCTCGGCGGCATTCACAATTGGCTGGAAGTGGCCGCGAACAACCATCGAACGACCTGCAACATCAATCCGAATACGGCGATGAAGACGTACAACCCGGTCGACGCTTATTTCAAAGATGTTTACGTCGTCGAAAAGACCGGGACCAAACAAGGTTGGTCGAGTCCGTCGCCGGATGAGGATTGGTTCACGGGGTACCCGCAGGAGATGGAAGCTTTCTACAGAACCATCGCCTATGGCGAGGCGCTGGAGAGTGGCAGCAATATCGCCGCAGATTGCATCTCGACGATCTACAGCGCGTACGTCTCGGCCGAAAAAGCAGGAGCCGAAGTCTCTATCAAAACATTTTGACTTTCCGCATGGGTCAACAGAAAGCACAAGAGAGATCGCGGGCCATCCCCTTCTCGCCATCCATCTACGAACACGCGGCGAGGGTAATCAACAGAAGTCCCTGGGAGGTCTCGCGGGACGGCGATCTGCTTGCCAAGGGACACATCGAGGCATTTCGCCTTTACGAACACTGCCCGGTGGTCGTGGGCATTGACATCTACAATCTCGAAGCTGAGGCGTACGGCGCGCCCGTTGACAAGCCCACGGGCAACGGGATACCGGCTATCTCCAGGCATCCGCTTCGTTCCATCACGGACCTGCTGAATTTGGAGCCGCTCGATCCGCAAAGGGACGGGCGCATCCCGATGGTTATCGAGGCGGCTCGGCGCGTCGCTAAGGAATGTCCCCAGGCGGACGTCAGAGTTCCGCTGAGCGGTCCTTTCTCGTTAACGGCTAACCTTGTGGGATTTGAAAGCTTGCTTTGCGAGATTCAAACCGATCCCGACCTCGTCAGTCGCGCTCTAAAGCATCTCGTGGCCGGGCAGGTCGAGTTTTGCAAAGAAGTCGTCCATCGGGGTTTGGATATCGCCTTCTTCGAGTCGGCGGCGACCCCGCCCTTGCTGGCTCCGCACCAGTTCAGGGACGTCGAGCTGGGCGCCCTGGTCAAGATCATGGAAGAGACTTCTGTGGTTGTGGGCCATCCCGTTCCCTGCATCATGGGTGGTGACACGCTGCCCATTCTCGATTACATCCTCGATACGGGGACAGGCTACGTTTGCTGCCCGGCCAAAACGGACCAGCCGAAGTTCATGGCCAGGATGCGAGCGCGTCCCGACGTTATGGTGCGCATCAACATGGACCCACGCGGGATCACGGCAAAAAACTTCGACGACGTCCAAAAGGAGGTTGACAGGGTTCTGGCGCTGGCGGACAATAGAGAAAAGGTCTGCATCGGCACCGGTTGCCTGCCGTTCGAGGCGGACCCAGACGTGGTTGTGATGACAAAAGAATACGTCTTATCTCAAAGCACCCGATAGGACATTGAAGCAGGAGAGCAAGCTATGGCGCGCAATCAGAGCCGGCAAGGAGCTTCCCGTGCATCCGGCAAGGCCGAGCAGGTCATGCACATGAACCCCCGCATCGAGAAGGATCGTCAGCTCATACTGGATGCGGGAAAGAAAGGCAAAGGAGCGCTTTTCAAGGTCTATGTGAAGTTGTCCGGTCCCGGCTGGCTCCAGAGCGGCATCACCCTGGGCGGCGGCTCACTCTCTTCGAGTCTCTATCTGGGTGTGTTGGTGGGCTTTAGCTTCATGTGGCTCCAGCCGTTGGCCATGATCCTAGGCATCATCATGCTCAGTGCCATCGCATACGTGACACTCTCGACAGGTCAGCGCCCCTTGCGAGGGATCAACGAACACGTCAGTCCGATTCTCGGCTGGGGCTGGCTGCTCGCCTCTATGCCGGCGGCAAGGGGGTCAAGATCTTCGAGATCCTGATTAAGACAATCGTCAGTATCATCGTGCTGAGCTTCATCGGGGTCGTCATCAAGCTCAGCTTCGAAGGAAAGATTGTCTGGGGTGAGATCCTCAGCGGCCTGATCCCCGATCTGAGCTTGTTCGTCAAACCAACGGATAAAATCATGCCTCATATCCAGCAGGTGAGCGAGCAGTTTCGGTCGTTCTGGACGAACATGATCGTGGGTCAGCAGCGTGACGTCATGATCAGCGCCGCGGCGACCGCCGTCGGCATCAATATGACATTCCTCTTGCCCTACTCGATGCTCCGCAAGGGCTGGGATAAATACTTCCGCGGCCTAGCGATCTTCGACCTCTCCACCGGCTTGTTCATTCCGTTTATCCTCGCGACGGGCTGTGTGGTCATCGCATCGAGCAGCCAGTTTCACGCCGTTCCGGCGCAGGGTCTCGTCGCGGACACGCCCGGTGGCACGATCACGGAAGAGCCGGCGGCCAATCTTGTAGGACCCTATAAGGGGCTCCTCGCCGACAGGCTCAAATTTGAGATCGGCCAAGAGGCTTTCGACAAGCTCACGCCGGAACAGGTGCAAACAAGAGCCGAGGCCTTGCCCTGGGCTGACAAGAGGATGGCGGCCATGTTGGTCAAACGCGACGCCTTCAACCTGGCCGATACGCTGGCCCCACTGACCGGGCCGGTCGTGGCTCAGTATCTTTTCGGCCTCGGCGTGATCGGAATGGCATTGAGCGCCGCGACCATGTTGATGACCATCAACGGGCTTTGCTTCTGTGAGCTGTTGGGTAGGCCGCCGAGGGGCTGGACGCAGAAGATCGGAAGCCTGATGGTTTCGGTCGGGGCGTTGGGACCGTTTTTCTGGAAGGACGCCGCTCCGTACTTGGCTGTGCCGACGTCCGTCTTTGCGATGGTTCTTTTGCCCATCGCCTATTTCGCCTTTTTCCTGCTCATGAACCAGAAGACCTTCCTGGGCAACAACATGCCGCAAGGAGGAAAGCGTGTTCTCTGGAACGTCTTGATGGCGTTGGCTTCGGGTGCGGCGGCGTTCGGCAGTGTGTGGAGTTTGTGGTCGAAGCTGCGCTGGCTCGGTATCATTCTGATCGTCGGTTTCATCGTTCTGTGCGTGGTCGTCCACCTTGCTCGTAAGAGGCCGCAAACGACATGACGGACGAACAGTGGTCCAAATTGCTGGCCGTGGTTGCCGGCGAGGTGGTTGAGCCGTTGCCGGTGGGGTTTATCATCGACAGCCCGTGGCTTCCCGGCTGGGCGGGAATCTCCTCGCTCGAC
>JARRQQ010000198.1:0-7199 GCA_037381725.1 Sedimentisphaerales bacterium | reverse complement strand
CTAGGTTCGGGCACGGCTTTGTTCTTTGAGCCGTATGTGGACGCCCCGGACAAAACGGGCCTGGCACAGATGCCGTATGAACGATTAGAGAGGCTGGTTGTGAACGCGGACAAGGCAGGCTTCCAGATCGGCATTCACGCCATTGGTGACAAGGGCAATCATTGGGTCCTCGATGCATACGAGAAGGCCCGGCGGCTCAACGGCACCCGGGATAGTCGTCATCGCATCGAACATGCTCAGGTGCTCCATGATGACGATATCCCCAAATTTGCCGCTCTCGGCGTCATCGCGTCGATGCAGCCGACGCACTGCATCACGGACAAGCGCTTCGCCGAGAAACGAATCGGCACGGAACGTTGTCGCGGAGCCTATGCCTGGCAACGGCTTCTGGACGCCGGGACGGTGATCGCCTTCGGCACGGATTATCCCGTCGAGCCGATCAATCCACTGGAAGGTCTCTACGCCGCGGTCACTCGAAAGGACCGGGCCGGCGAGCCGGGCGACGGATGGTTCCCGGATCAAAGACTGAGTATGGAGAGGGCCATCGAGTTGTACACGCTCGGTTCGGCGTATGCGGAGTTCATGGAGGATCGCAAAGGGATGATCAAAGAGGGGTATCTCGGCGACGTCGTGATATTTCACGAGAACCTGATGACTCTGCCGCACGAGAGGATCATGTCAGCAAAGGTGGATTATGCTATCGTAGGCGGAAAGGTCGTGTACAGACGCGAACGGGCACAGTAGGGGCAGACCCGTGTGCCTGCCCGGGGCGACCGCACGGGGTCGTCCCTACAGTTGATCGATCAATTCGCAGTCGATCTGGTCGAGAGAATCCAGCACCAGCGTGGCTTTCGAGAAATCGTTGGACATTGTATGCTCATTCGGCACAGCGATGCTCTTCATGCCGGCGGCATCCGCTGCCACGATCCCTTTCTCTGCGTCCTCGATCACAAGGCACTGCTCGGCCGGCTCGCTCATCCGGTCCGCGACGTGAAGAAAAAGGTCTGGATAAGGCTTGATCCGTTCCACGTCGCCCTTGGTCACCACACAGTAAAAGCGGTCCGCAAAATCGAGCACATTGAGCACGGCGTGGGCGTCCTTGGGATACGAAGACGTCGCCAGAGCCAAGCGTTTCTTGTCTTGAAGCGAGCCGAGCAGCTCCCGCGCGCCAGGCATCGGTTCGACGCCCGAGCGGACCATCTCTCCGTAGACTTGAGCCTTCATGCTCCGAATGAGTTGCGGATCAATACCCAGATTCCTCTTCTCCACGAAGGCGTCAATGCTCCTGCCGTGGCGAATCCAGTGGTCCTCGTACTCTTCATCCGTCAGCTCCACTCCCAGCTTGGAGAAGACTTGCCTGTAAGCTCCGCGGTGGAGTTTTTCGGTGTCGGCCAAAAGGCCGTCCAAATCAAATATTACTGTCGAAACCACGTTACGATTATACGAAAAAAAGCAGGGCGTGCAATTCCTTGCCCACGCGGTCACTTCCGCGGGGGCCCAAGAGAATTTGCACGCCCTGCTACAAGAATCCACATGGGCAGGTTTCCTGCCCATCCTATGATTCGCTAACGGTCCAGACGGACGTCGTCAATGAACACCGTCCCAGTTCCACCGGGCGCCGCTGCGTCGGCTTTGGTGCCCAGACCAATCGCCAACGTATTCACGTCCGACAGGTTAATCCCCTGGTCGGCGAAACCCTGCAGCGGGATGACCCACTGCCTCCATCCGCGTGCCTGTGCAGCTAACGGATCGTCGTTGACGACAACGGCGGCTGCGCCGGCGCTGTTGGAGATCGACACGTACATCGGATCAGCGGCGTTGGCTGATTTGCCCTGATACCAGAGCGACAGTTGGCTCACGCCCGCAGCGGTCCAGTCACGCGGGGCGGTCAACGTGAGAGACGCTTCCGAATTCGTCACGCCATTTTCGTTCTCGTAGAGCAGCGGCAAGGACTGAATGCCGCCGTGAATGACATTCTGCTCGGCGTAAGGCGGCATTAAGTAGCCGACCTGCGCACCGTTGTCAGCGATTCCGAAGCCGTCGATCCAGGTTTGCCAGATGGCCTGGCCGTTCGCATCGTCATCGGTGTAGCTCTCGAAGTCGTCTACGAGAAGGTAAGTCCCCGTCGTGAAGATCCAGACCGGCCCGGTCGTCACGTTACCCTGACCGTCGGTTTCGTCCACGCGCCAGTAATAGGTCGTCTCGGCATCGAGCAGCCCGGGATCGTAACTCTCGGCCCCCAGGGCCTTAGAGCCTTTGTCCTCCGGCGATCCAGCGCCGGCGTTGAGCACGGCTTGCATGTCCGTCCCGAAGTAAAGCTGGTGCGAAGCAGCGGAATCGGACGCGGTCCAGGTCAGAATCGCGTTCATCCCCACATCCGTGGTCTTGTACGCTGGCTGCGGATTGCCCACGGCGCCGGGCGTCGTAAACGTCCAGATATCACCTTCATAGGTCTCAGCACCGTCGAACTCATCGACCCGCCAGTAGTAGACCTTTTCCGGCGTGAGGTTGCCGGCGGAGAAATTGGCCAGTCCTCTCGCGCCTTTGTACGTCGCGGTCGCACCGGCTTCGACGTCGGCTCGGTTGTCACCGAGATAAATGTGGTGCAGTTTCGCACCGTATCCGGGGGTCCAAGCAAGCATCACGCTATCCGGGCCCACGAATTGTGCGCCGTCAGCCGGATCGGGGGCATAGGCCGTCTGGGGCGGAAGCGAGAAGTTCCAGACGGTGCCCTTATAGACGGCTTCGTCCGGCGGCGCATTGACCTCGTCGATGCGCCAATAGTAAGTGGTGCCCGGAACGAGACCTTCCGGATAGGCATATCCCGGGAAACCCGCAACGTAGAACGTCGAGGCTTGGTTGCCCCGGAAGAATTCCGAATCTCGCGTCGCTTCGTTGACGTCGACGAAATTATCGCCCAAATACACATCGTGCGAGGCGGCGAACGTTCCTGGACGCCAGCTCAGGCTAACCCATGTATCAGTGATCATGGCGCCGTTGGCGGGACTCGGGCCACTGCTGTACCCAGGCGTGATAGCCGCGTCGGAAAGAACGAGGTACCCGAATCCGAGGCTCTGGTCATGAGCTTCACGGCCCGTCCAGGTTATCTGGATTTCTCGGTCCGTGTCATCCGTATCGTCGATACAGGGATGGAACCCGATGGTGTTGCCCGGTGTAAAGTCCAAGGCGGCGATTTTCGCATATTCGATCGCGGTTTCACAGATGTAGCCGTCGGAGGTTATGGACGAGGCGCACTGGAGGTAGTCAATAGCGCTCTGACCGGCGCTATCCATGTTGCACCAGTTCCACGTTTGGTCATTGGCGTTAAAGCCGTACTGATAGTGTTCGGAATGATCTGCGACGGTATTTGTGGTCGCAAAGAATACTTCGATGCAGTCCGCGTTCCAGATATCGCCGCTGCTCTTGTTCATGGACAGCGTATCGTCCTTGACCACCACGGCCATGTAGATGTACGTGTCGTCCCACATGACGTAGAATTCGCCGCTGCAGTCGTCCGGGCCGTCCCAGCTCGCTTGTCCGGTATACAACTGTTCTTCCGCGTCAAGAACGGCTGGGGTCAGCCCTCCGAGTTTCCAGTCGCTCAGGTCGCCGTCAATGGCATCAGGCGTCCCCCTGAGGCAGTCGATCACCAGATCCTCTCCGGTGGTTGGGTGTACCGCGGGCGGCGCCCCCATCACCACACTTAGGCTGAGCAAAGTGAAGATTCCAACGAAAAGACATTCTTTGGCTGACATTGTTGTTCCTCCTAACAGTAATTCATTTACGCTTCACCGAAACACGTTTGCAACTGTCGAAAGTTATCGTATCAATATTTCGTTTCAATGTCAATTCATTCTGTTTCTTGGCCTTATCCTAAAAGTGGCTAAAGTTGGAAGCAAAGCGGTACGCTTTAGCTGGCTTCACGGCCGATACAGACGGATATCGTCAATGTACACCGTGCCCGAGCCGCCGGATGATTCTATGCCGGATTTGCTGCCCAGACCAATCGCGACCTTATCCACGTTTCTCAGGTCGATCCCTTTGTCGGTAAAGGTCTGTAACGGGACTACCCACTCGTTCCAAGCGTCGATCGTCGCGGCCGCCGGGTCGTCGTGGGCCACGACCGCCGCCGAGCCGCCGGCGTTGGAGACCGCCACGTACAAGGGTTCAGCCCCGTTGCTGGCGATGCCGATGTCCTGGTTCGCCCACTGGCCGCCGACGGTACCGCTTGTGCGGACGTCGGAGAACTTGGCCTCGCAGACCACGCCGGCGCTATGAGACGTCACGGCCAATCCAACGTAAACCTCCGATGCCATCGGAACGCTCTGCGGATTCCACGTCATCGATTGCCAATTAACGCCATCGCTGGAATAGTAGCCCCTGAAGGTCCCCGAGACGGAACGCTCCAGCTTCACCCAGTAAGGCGCCGTGATAGCGATCTGCCCGGCCGAGGCGACGTCTGTGTCGCTCGTCGCGTCAATGTCTGTCTCCGGGCGTGCCTGGAACCGGCACCCGTTACCCGGCGTGACGTACACGGCGGCGAACTTCGAGCCTGGATCCAGCGTTTCGCGGATCATCACGCCGGCCTTGGCCCACGCGTCGCTGTTCTGAACACTGAGCACCTGGGCTTCCATCGAGCCGGCGCCCGTGAGCGTTTTGAACGCATAGTGGAACTCGTCGGCGGTCCCCCAGATGTCGGTACCTTCGGCGGTGATCGTATAGGTGCCGGGCGGGTCTTCGACGAAGCTGCCGACGGAGGCCGGAAGCCCTCTGAGCCACAGCGACAAATTCACCACGCCTTCTTCGGTCCAGTCACGCGCGGATTTCAAGGTCAGCGTTGCTTCCGAATTCGTCACGCCGGAGACGTTGTTGTACGTCAGAGGCATGGATTGCGAACCGCCGTGCACGATCGTCTGTTCGGCATACGGAGGCACCAGATAGCCGACCTGCGAGCCATTATCCGCGATGCCGAAGCCGTCAATCCAGCTCTGCCAGATGGTTTGGCCGGCTGCGTCGTCATCGGTGTAGCTCTCGAAATCCTCCACAATGGCAAAGCCGGCGGTCGCAAAGCTCCAGACCGGGCCTTTCCACGGGCTATCGGGGTGGGTGTCGTTCACCTCATCGACGCGCCAGTAATAAGCCGTGTCCCAGGCGAGCTTGCCGGGATCGTACGTCTCGTCGCCGAGCGTCTTGTCGCCTTTGTACTCCGGCGAAGACGTCGTGGCGTTCTTCACTGCTTCAGCATCGGTTCCGAAATAAACCTGGTGCGAGGCGGCAAGGACCGAGGCCGTCCAGGTGAGAATCGGTGTCTGCGTTATATCCTCCGCCCCATCAGACGGATTCGGATTGGCGAGAGCGCCCACCGTAGTGAAGCTCCAGACGTCGCCTTTGTACAATGCGGAGCCATCGAACTGATCGACGCGCCAATAGTAAATCTTGGCTTGCTTGAGCGGGCCGGGATCGTAGGCTCCTTGTCCCGCAGGGACTCCGGCGGGGGCGTCGGCCACCGTGTCGAAGTCGTCGCCGAAAACAATGGTATTCAGTTTAGCCCCCAGGCCCGGCGTCCAGCGAAGCTCCACGTTCGTGGGGACCGACGCCGCGCCGTCCGCTGGGATCGGGTCGTAGGCCTTCTTGGGGGGAATCGAGAAGCTCCAAACCTCGCCTTTCCACGGGCTTTCCGGATGCAGATCGTTGACCTCATCGACCCGCCAGTAGTAGGTCGTTCCCGGAACGAGACCTTCGGGCAGCGGAAATCCGGGAAAGCCGACGACAAAATAGACTGAAGCCTGGTTGCCCCGGAAGACAGGCGAATCTTTGGAGGCTTCATTTACGTCGTCAAAATTGTCGCCGAAGTATATGTCGTGCGAGGCGGCGAAATCACCTAGCCTCCAGGAAAGGTTCGCCCACGTGTCCATATACAAGGCGCCATCCTTTGGAGTCGGATTAGAGGCCTGCGCGAAATTCGGGGGCATTCCGTTAGACAAGTTCTCGATCTGTCCGGAGGTCAGGGCGCGGCTGTAGATGCGAAAATCATCCAGGCTACCGTCGAAGTACGCATCGGCGCCGTACTGCGACCTGCCAAGCCAGTTTTGGGTCGTCACGCCCAGATCGCGCGGTGTGTATCTGGCGGAGGTGTTCTGAGCGACGACGGCTCCGTCGAGGTAGAGGGTGTGGGTGTGGTTGTCTGCGTCCAGCGTCACGGCCACGTGATGCCATCCGCTGGGCAGGGTTGCCGCCGCCGTCGTCTGATCCTCGTCGTTGTAGCTTGTAATAGTGATGGCGAAGCGCATCGGCCCCGCCGTATCCGTTCGGGGGGTAAGGAACATATTGAACGTCTGGTTGCTCCCAAAATCGAAGATGCGCTGCCAAGCGCCCCCCTCGTTGGAGAAATTCACCCACGTGGCAAAAGTGGAATTGCCCAGCGTGCTCAGCAGCGGGCTGATCGACAGATCCACGTAGTCGCCGTTTCCATCAAAGTCCAGCGCGCCATCCAAGTATCCGGCGATCCACTGAGGATCACCGTGAAGCGTGCCGTCATAGTGATTGCCGGAACTGTCGGCGGCATTCGTACCCGACGTCTCATCGAACCGCCAGTGGCCCACCAGGTTGGCTGGGGCGGTGCCGGCCAGACTCAGCACGAGAGCCATGGAAATCAGGAAGAACTGTTTTCGACACATGGCATACCTCCTTCAGAGATTTTCGATTTATTATTTATGATTTTCTATTGACTTCTCATTTCGTGGGGGCAGGCTCCCTCTTCGAGAAGCAGGAGCCACCGCCACGAGACCGAGGATCGGCCAAGCCGCATTCATAAATAATCGTAGGGGCGGCCCCACGTGGCCGCCCAGGGCAGGCACACGGGCCTGCCCCTACGGTCGGTACAGCCGGATGTCGTCGATGTACACCGTGCCTGAGCCGCCGGATGATGCGATGCCGGATTTGCTGCCCAGGCCAATCGCAATCTTATCCACGTCTCTCAGGTCGATGCCCTGATCGGAAAAACTCTGGAGCGGTATGCGCCACTGCGTCCAGTCGTCAATCGTTGCGGCCGCGGGGTCGTCATGCGCCACGACCGCCGCCGAGCCGGCGGTATTGGAAAGGGCCACATACAAGGGTTCAGCCGCGTTGCTGACCAGCCCGATGTCCTGTGATTGCCACTCGCCCGTCACGTTGCCGGTGGTCTGAACGTCGGAGAACAC
>JARRQQ010000197.1:0-10711 GCA_037381725.1 Sedimentisphaerales bacterium | reverse complement strand
GTCGGCATTACGGTGAAAAGGACGCGATCCTTGAAGAGGATGTACGTTTGTGATTTCCTCGTCCCGCCGGGAACCTGCAATGCCGAATCGATTCGTACAGCTCCCTGTTCGTAGGAAAGCGTGACGTCCTGGATCGCGTGGGTGACATATCCTTCCGGAGTTCCCGGCATACCTTTGATGTCCGCCGTGATCTTGTAAGAGCCGGTCTTGATCGCTTCGAGGCGCTTGACCACGTCGGCCCAGACGATGCCGGACGATTGGTTGAAGAAATTCAGGGCCAGAATCGCGGCAAGCCAGATCAACGCCGCGGCGGCCGGACTTGTTATTCTACTTTTCATAATGGTTCTCCATATCCCGACCGTGGACTCTGTCGGTTGGAGCCGATGCCTGGGGAAGGCGTTTAGGAGCTGCTTTTTCAGCTCGTCACGATGCGTTGCATTCGGAGCGTCGAAAGGAATATCCTTTACGAATTTTTGAATGTATTTTTCATTGTCGTTCATCATTTCGACCCTCTGTCATTCGTCGCGGTATTCAGCTTCTTCCGCAGTATTGCAGTGGCCCGCGAGAGCCAGCTACGCACGGTAGAGGGTTTCTTTCCCAGACAAGCGGCGATTTCGGTTAGCTTCATGTTCTCGAAAAAACGCAACGTGATGACAGTCTGGTACTTTGGCTTCAGGCCCAACATAGTCTTTTTCAAGAGAGCTTTTCTTTCGAGCAGCTCATCGTTGCAATCGATGGCGAAGACGGACTCGGCTCGCGTGGTTATCACAGCATTGTGAACGAGCTCGGTTCTTCTTCTGGCGTCGCGCAGATAGTCATTGACGGCATTGGTGGCGATGCGAAGCAGCCAACTGCGAAAATCCGTCGCCCCGCCGTCAAAGGAACTCAGGTGATGCATCACCTTGAAAAAGACGGTCGAAGTCACATCTTCAGCGGCGTGGCCGTCGAACAGCCGGCGCACACAGTAGCGAAATACGCCGTCGTAATGCGCCAGATAGAGTTGAGCGAACGCTTCCGGATCGCGGCATGCCTTTTGGATAAGATCCGTATTGTCGTCCTCACACACTCTCAAGGGCCTCTGCTTTCGTATCCACGTATTGTTCGCTTCGACTGTCATCGCAATTATAAACGGACCCGCAGGGCAAAACGCTGCAAAAAATCGCGGATCATTCGAAAGGAAGCCCACAACAGCACCTTGTTTTTGCAGGTGTAGACAGCTATGATGGTCGGTTTGATGCTGAGTGATAATCTCCTCGTTTCGAGTTTGAAGCAGATACAAACGAGTTGCCTGAAGACTTTGTGAATCCTCTGAAATGGAGATGGATATGAAATCACATGAAAATCTCATGGCGCGCCGGTCCTTTCTGGCCGGTACGGTGGCGGCGGCGGCGATGACCTCGGTCCGGGGCAGTTTCGCGAATGACAGACCTGCAAGAGGCGCTGTGGACTTGCGGGAGAAGTTCTTCGGCTGTATCGCGGGCTGTCATATCGGCTCGGCGATGGGCGCCCCCGTTGAAGGATGGCCCTGGGAGAAAATCGAACGCGAACACGGCACGCTCGACAAGCTCCTGCCCTACCACCACTACGGTAGCAGCAACAACTGGATGCGGGAGCCGGGCACGACCGAGGACGGCGTCGAGCGCCAGAAACTCATGATCACCGCCATCATCGAAAAGCAGGACCGGATCAATCCGGAAGACCTCCGCAAGGCCTGGGTCGATCACATGAATCCCAACGCCGCAGGGCTGGTCTCCGAGCCGTTCGAGGGAGCCTTACTGGCGATGGCCAAGACGCATATCCCCGCCACGGATATCGGCAAGTATTGTGATTATTCGGGCCTGGTGTCAGTTTCTCGCTCGTGTCATCCCATCGGCTTGATCAACGCGGGTGATATCCCAGGGGCGATAGATGATATTCGCCGGATCGGCCAGCTCTACAACACCGCCAACAGCCGAGGCATCCTCTGGGCTGAAGTCACTGTCGTCGCCATTGCCGCCGCCACGAAGCCCAACGCGACCGCGGATTCCGTTCTTGGAGCCATCTTCGACAACTGTGACAAGGTCGATACGCGCTTCACTAGAAAGGCGGGTATTCGCTCGGAGATCGACAGAGCGCTGAAGCTGACGGCCTCTTCCAGCGACTTTCGCGATATGCGAAGGAAGTTCGATTCTCTCTACAGCGGTGCGGGCATTCCTTACGCCCACAGCTACGCCAACGAGATTGTCACGAAGGCGGTTTGCGTCTTCAAGATGACCAAAGGCAACACGTGGGAGGCGATGAAGGCGAGTGTCAACATGGGGCGCGACACTGACTGCTTGACCGCCGTAGCCGCGGGCATTTCCGGCGCGCTCTCGGGCGCCGGCTCGATTCCGGACAAGCTGATCAAACAGGTGGATTACGCGACGTCCGTCAACCCGCACACGAACTCCCAGCGGACGCTGAGAGAAACCTCGGACGGCTTGTACAACGCTTTCAAAGCCAGGCTCGCAAGAATGAAGGCGTACACCGAACAGATGGCGAAGGCTTGAGAAACGTCTTCTAAGCGGCTCTGGCGCTTAGCCTGTTGGTCAGGACGAAGGCGACGAGATTGCAGAAGACGCCGACGACCAGCCCGCTGATGCCCGCCGGCGAGTGCAGCAGATGGCTCCACGTCAGCACACCGACGATACCCGCGAGCGTGCCCGCGAGGAACGCCGCCCGCCTGACGCGGAAGCCCAGCAATACCGCCGCCAGAGGTATCAAGATAATCGGCGCCCAAAAGTTGTACGCATAGAAAAGAATATCTAACACGCTGGGGATTTCGATCGCGAAAACGACCGCGAGGATTCCCACCAAGCCGTTGATGATCTTGGCGGCAAGGAGCTCTTGTTGCTGCGACAGCGGAGCCCTGCGAAAAGGCTTGACGAGGTCGTTGATACAGCAGGTGGCGGCGCCGTTGAGAAACGAGTCCGCCGAGGACATGACAATCGAGACGACTCCCGCGATCACGACGCCTCTGACGCCAATGGGCAACGCGGTGTGAACGACGTAAGGCATCGCAAGATTGGCATCCAGGTCGGGTTTCATCGCTAGGGCCACCAGGCCGATGCCGCCGGTAATGACGAAGAAAGGGATCGAGAAGATACCGCTCAACAACGTCCCTCGGGCGGTATGGCTGGCGTCCTTGGCCATAAACAATCGCTGCACGTAGGGCGGCACAAGCGTTTCACCGAGCACAAACGTCAGGAACAGCGAGACGAAGGCGCCGATCGTCGTCCCTTCGGCGGGAATCGAGAAATGTCCCGCCGGAGTGGCGGCTTTGACGGCTGAAATACCGCCCACTTTCACGAGGCCGAAAATAAGCGCCGCCGGGAGGCCAATAGCCAACACACAAAACTGAATGACGTCCGTCAAGACGACCGCCTTCATGCCGCCGACCGTCGAATAGGTGATAACGATTCCGCAACCTATCAGGATGCCCCAGAGGGGTTTCATGCCGAGGAACACGTTGAAGATAATACCCATCGCCCCCACCTGGGCGCCGACGATTCCCGCGCAGAGAAACACCGAGAAGACCCCGGAGACGATCCGGCCTATTTTGCCGTAGCCGCGATCCATCAGATCGCCCACGGAGATCACGCCGGGAAAGTTGCCGGTTCGCGGCGCGATGAACTTGGCCACGAGAATCTCCTTGAGGCTGAATCCCCAAAGGGCGACGATATTGACGATACCGAACGTGAAGACCTTCTCAGCGTTGCCGATGGAGAAGCCGCCGCCGATGAACGACGCCGACAGCGTGGCAAAGAGCACCAGCGAGCCGTAAGAGCGGTGGGAGACGGAAAAGTCCGACAGCGTCTTCATGCCCTTGCCGCTCCACAATCCCACCAAAAGGATCATGAGCAGATAGCCGGTGATAATCACATAATCGACAGTCATCTTGCCTCCATGTTCGTAGGGGCAGCCCCGCGTGGTTGCCCCCGGCCTGTGCTGAAGGCAGGCGCATGGGCCTACCCCTATCGGAAGAATGCAATCGGCGGAATCTGAGCCATCGTCTTGAGACCCGGGCTTGCCTGAAGAATCGACCGGACGGTGTTGAGCGTGATTGCGCACGTGGCGACGTCGCCGTTCACGCCACCGGCGATTCTGGATCGAATCGCAGGCTCGCCGTCGATGTGTATCTCGTCGTAGGATTCCGGCTCACCGACCGCCGCTCTAAAGTTGAGCGTAATGACCTCGCGCTTATCAACAAATCCTCTGCCGATCTGCTGGACGCCACAAGCCATGCCCTTCAAGATCGGCTTGTAGCCGGTATCGATTGGCCCATCGGCAACGACCGGTTCGAGGCTTTCGGTCTTTCGATCGAGCTTCCAACCGAGCCGCTCGGCGATGAAATCCACCGACTCGGGCAGCCCGACGTGCCGGAGCGTGCCCGCTTTCCTTTTGGCCTCGAATTCGTCCAGCGTCAGGCCCGCCCCGATCTTTTGCTGGAACGGAACACGACGCACCGACGCATCCTGGACTCGCCAGACTTCCACCTTCGAGACGTTCTGGCACAGACCCGTCAGGAACGTCGGCAACAAGTCCATCAGGTATCCCGGATTGACACCGGTGCCGACGCACGCGACGCCGTTCCGGCGGCACACCTCATCGATGCGACCTGCCACTCTGGGATTGGTCTTCCACGGAAAGAAAAGCTCCTCGCAGGTCGAGACGACGTTGAGCTTCGCCGCCGCAAGCTTGGCCACCTGGGTTTCGAGAGCAACGAGGCTGCTGACCGTCGTAACCAAAGCAACGTCCACGGATCGGCCCTCGGTGGCCTCCTTCAGATTGTCCCGCACGATGATCCCGAGCGGATCGAGCCCGCACAATGAGCCGAGGTCTTTGCCAGCCTTCTCAGGATCGGGATCGACGGCCCCGACAATCTCGAAACCCCCCCGCTCCACGGCGTACCTGACCACCTTCTGCCCCAATGGACCCATCCCCACGTGAACGGTACTGATCATTTGCGATATTCCTTTCCTATTTTGGAACCAACCGACTCGTCAAAAGGCTTATGTTACCCCGCCTACGGAGTCCGTGCAAGCCTCGCGTCCGTCGCCCGTGGCTCATGCCTCGTCGCCCGATTTCCGAGCCACGATTCCAGGGTCCATCGCACAATTGTCTTGCATATTTCGCGGCAGGCGGTATGATTGTCCTGGGGTTTCGTACATTTTAGTGAAAAGGAGTCCGTGATGAGGTCAACGGGGATGATCGCAGTGTTGTCCCGGTGCATATCGGGATTGTTGTTACTCAGCGTCGTCAGCGAGGGGCGGATTAACGCAGCCACACCACAGACCAAAGACACCGCCGGTGAGAAACCGGGCTGCTGCGCCATGGAGATATTTCCACTCACCACCCAGCACGTGCACGGCTCGACCGTCGTCGAGCTTGACAACGGCGACCTTCTGGCCGCTTGGTTCCAGGGATCGGGCGAACGCTGGGCCGACGACGTGGCGATCATGGGAGCACGCCTGCACGCCGGCACCAAGAAATGGAGCGAGCCATTCGTCATGGCCGACGTGCCCGGCTTTCCCGACATCAACCCGGCCCTGTTCATCGATCCGCAACAGCGGCTCTGGCTCGTCTGGTACACGGTGATTGCGAACCAGTGGGAGACCTCCCTGCCGAAATACCGCATCAGCAAGAACTACACCCAGCAGGATGGCCCACCCGAATGGTGCTGGCAAGACGTGCTGCCCGTCAAGCCGGGTGACCCGGCCGGACGCGGCATCCAGCCGAACGACCGCTTCGTCACATCCGTCGAAAGACAGGTCAAGGAGTACAGCGAATACGTCATTGAGAATACCGCCGTACCCAAAAAGACCGCACGCGGCATCGTGAACCGATGGGCGGAAGACCTGCTCGCCAAGGCCCGGGGCGAAAACATGATGCGTCGCGGCCGGCTCTACGACGCCTCCGGCAAATCCACTGCACGGCACTTGGGTTATCCGTATTTCCGCCGCGTCGGCTGGCAAACGAAAAACAAAGCCGTCATCGTCGACAACAAGCGGATCATCATCCCCCTCTACTCCGACGGCTTCAGTTTCTCGCTCATGGCGATCACCGACGACGACGGCGAGACCTGGCAGTTCAGTGAGCCGCTGGTCGGCGCGGGAGACATCCAGGCCAGCATCGCCCAAAAAGCCGACGGGACGCTCGTCGCTTACATGCGCGACAATGGCCCGCCGCCACAGCGCCTTCAGGTTAGCTCGTCGAAAGATAAGGGACTCACCTGGAGCATGGTGCAGGATTCCGACCTGCCGAACCCCGGCTCAGGTGCCGACGTTGTCACCCTCCGGAACGGTCACTGGGCGCTGGCGTATAACGACACCGAGCGAGGCCGCAATAGTCTGGCCATCTCGATCTCGACCGATGAGGGCCAAACCTGGCCCTACACGCGGCACGTCGAGCGCGATATGCGAAAGTTGCGGGACGCGACCACCGGCGCATATCCCGCCATCATCCAGGGCCGCGACGGCACGATGCACATGACCTACAGCTACCATCACAACGACCGAGGCAACGGCCCCAACGAGACGATCAAGTACTTCCACTTCAACGAGGTGTGGGTTAAGCAGGGAGACAAGTGAGGGTATTGACTATTGACGATTTTGTACGTCGGCAGCCGTCCGTCACGTGAGGTTTCTTCAATAGTCAATGGGAAGACGTTTTATGAAGCGACGGGAATTTATCAGGAACACGGCGGCGGGATTGGCAGCGCTTGCCGCGGCCCGGCCACATAGCGCGAAGGCGGAGAATCCGAAGTACAAGGTCGCTGTAATCGGCAGGACCGGCCGGGGTAACTACGGCCATGGACTGGACGTCGTGTGGAACAACGTCGAGCAGGCGCAGGTCGTCGCCGTCGCGGACGAAGACGCTAAAGGCCGCGCCGCAGCCGCCAAGCGACTGAACGCGCCCAGAGCCTACGCCGACTACCGCCTGATGCTGGAGAAGGAGCGCCCGGAAATCGTCAGTGTCGCGCCGCGCTGGTTAGACTGTCATCGTGACATGGTCTTAGCCTGTGCCGAGTCCGGCTGTCACGTCCTTCTCGAAAAGCCGATGTGCCAGACGCTCGAACAGGCCGACGAGATGGTCGCCGCCCTCGAAAAGAAGAATTTGAAACTGGCCATCGCCCACCAGACCCGCTACAGCCCGACCTTGCAGCATGCCCGGCGGCTCCTCATGGTCCTGGGGACGCACGTCATGGACCTGATGCGCCTGTTCGCCGGTGATCCGCAATGGTGCTTCGCACGCGTCCGCGAAAACGGCAAGCCCATCACCCGCGATGACGTGCGGGATGGCGCCGAAGGCATCGGGCCTCTGGCCGGAGATGAGATTCACGTGATGTATCGCTTCGGTGAGCCGACGATGGGTTATTTCTCGACGCACCGTGCTAAAGACGGAGCCGCGGCACGTTTCGGCCTGCGACTATACGGAACCAAGGGCGTCCTCACGACGACAACCGGGGCATTGCCGGAGGTCTGGTTCGTCGAAGACCCTTCATGGCAACCCGGCAGGAGCAAAGCCAGGTGGAGGCGGATTTCCAGCAACGGTATCGACCAGCCGGAGACCCGAACCGATCCCGGCCAGTCGTTTGGCAATCGCCTGATCGCGCTCGATCTGATCCGGGCCGTCGAGACGGATACCCAGCCCAAAGGCAACGTCTACGATGGCCGCGCCGCTCTGGAAATGATCTTAGCCGTCTACGAATCCCACCGCCTCAACGCCCCAGCGTCTCTGCCCCTAAAAACCCGCGTTCATCCCCTCACCCTCCTGTAGAATTTCATCGACTGAAGTGTACTGCGAAGAGGATGTGCGCGGATAGAATTCGGCCTGGTATGAGAGCAACTCAAGCTCATCAATTTCATAAGCGGCCCGGCACTTAAGATCCTGATACGCGCTCTCCCAAGTCCGACACCGTTGAGTTTATTTCCTCTCACTTTTTTCTGGGCATATCTTGGCAAGAGACCTAAGATATTGTGTCTGTGAAAGTCCGTTGAGATGGTAATCTCGGGGAAAAGACACTCAGTTTTCTTTGGCGAACAATACCATGAAAGAGAAGCTACCCATCCATTTCAGAAAGTTTGTCGAAAAATATCCGGACGTCTGGGAGGCCCATCAAAAACTGACCATCGCCTGCGCGGAAGCCGGACCGCTTGACCGCAAGACCCGTGAGCTCATTAAGGTTGCCATATCCGGCACGGCAGGGATGGAGACGGCCTTGCAGCGGCATGCTATCATGGCCGTGAAGGAGGGCGCTTCGGAAGAAGAAGTCTATCAGACCATCCTAATGCTCATCACGACGGTTGGTTTTCCCAAAGCCGCGGCAGCGATGAAATGGGCTCAGTCCAGCCTTGAAGCAGAAGCTGGCTCGAATCGTGACAAGTAGGCATTACGACTGAGCAAGCCACCTTCCTGCATGTCATTGTGCAGACCCCGTCATATTTGATTGACTGCACTTTTCTTCGTGGGGATGTCACGCTTCTGATACGTGTTGATACAGTTGAGCGTACGTACAGGGCTTCAGGCCCAACCGTTGGACGTGAGCAAAAGTCAACTCGAGCATTCTCATGTCCGGATCGAACTGGTTGAGCGACCACGGATGCCAAATCAGCGACACGAAAGGTTTGTTCGTTTGCCAGGCTTTATCCAGGAAAACTTTGTTCACTTGGAATTCATCCTTCGCCGTCTTGCAGAAACCTTTCGGTATCGCCTCCGGAAACGGTGAAGGCCAGAGCGTCAGCCTTCGCGGCCCCCACCGATTGTGGTCCTTCAGGAGATTCTCGTGCCAGCCGTGGCCGGGCAGCTCCCAGATATCGGGAAAGCCGTCCTCTTTGTAATTGAACGGCTCAGTCAGAAGTGCCGGAAGCGAATAGTCGGGCCCCCAGAGAAGACTGCTCACATACTGAATGCCCGCTTCTCGGAGTAGCTCGAGGACATCGGTCTCGCCTTTCAGGGCGTTGTCGAAACCGCAACCCGGCCGCAGCCCGATGCACGGCCGCTCAAAGACGCGCTCCACAGCCTCTTTCCCTTTGAAGATCTCCTTTCGCCGCTCCTCCAACGATATGGCGGCTCCACAGAAGTCGTTATCGCGAAGCATTCGATGCGAATAGGTATGTGTGGCCACTTCAAAAAGTGGATGATCCAGGATCTCGCGATATTCAGTGGGATTGGCGTCAAGCGTTTTACCCAAGATGAAAAACGTAGCCGGGATCTCGAACCGCTTGTGGACCTCGACGATCTTACGACACGCCGCCAAACACGCCGGTGACTCCGTATCGTAGGCGGCGATATAGCGAGTCTTTTCTTGTCCGGCCTCCCGAACTTGAGTCGCGCAGGAAACGACCGTCGCTCCAATACCACACAAAACCGTTGATCTCACGAAATCTCTTCTGGAAATACGCTGCATGTTATCGTCCTCTCAAACACTTGCATCTGCAAACAGGCATGAAAATAGTCTACACGCATTCATCCCTGCCTTCAACCTCTCATGAAAAGCGGGTATTCGCAACGCAAAAGCCCTCGGCTTGAAGACGTTTTTCCTTGACGGGAAGGCGTGCCGTCTGGTATAAATAAAGTGATGTGAAGTCCGTGGACGTGAGCACATTTCTGTGGGATTGAAGCTTGTCTTTCGGGCTCTCAAAGGGAGGAGAGAGCATCAGACGACATGGGAATATTCTAACCAGATATTGGGCTGGAGATTGCCAAAAGTAAAGACCAGTCAAGCAGCTTCATTTTAACCCTTTTTGAAGGAGGATTATTATGTTCAGAAAGATACTCTACTTGTTCGGGGCGCTCATTCTTCTACTTGGGGGATCGGGCTACGCTAAGACTATCGTCTGGGTCTCGGAGACGAATGCGGACGCCGACTCCGTCTATTATGACCAGGGCTGGATAGACCTTCTTGAGGATGCCGGGTACACCGTCGATTTCCGGCCGGGCGAATGGATGACCCTGGACGCCGATAAGCTGGCGACGCTTGAGTCGGCGGACCTGATCATCGGAAGCCGCAACAGCAACAGCGGTAATTACGCCACGGATACAGCGGAGGTCACACAGTGGAACTCTGTTCCTACGCCGTTGATCATGATGACGGCGTACTGGTCCAGGAATAACCGCTGGCTGTGGATCAACGACACGGCCATAGATGAATTTGCTCCTGAAGCAATGATGGAGGTCGTGGACAGCTCGCACCCCGTGTTTGAAGGCATAAAGCCGGTCAATGGTCTGCTGGACGTCATTGATGAGACTGTGGACAGCGGCCAGAACTCTTTTATTCTCACGCATGAACTCGGAACTGGAACGTTGATCGCCCAAAGGGAAGACAATCAAGCCGTATGGATCGCCGAGTGGGCTCCTGACGTAGAGTTCTACGACGGATGCGGTCAGATACCCGCAGAGAAGCGGATGCTGTTTCTTGCCGGGGGCGGAGGAGGCCAGGCAGCCGGCTCATTGAACCTCAACGAAGATGGTATCAAGATTTTCTTGAACGCGGTCAAGTACATGATTGGCGGCCAGAAGCGAGTAAGGGCCTTCGGTCCGGATCCGGCCGACGGCGCCGTCGCCGGGGACACGTGGGTCAACCTTAGCTGGGAAGCCGGAGACCTCGCGGTCTCGCACGATGTGTATCTGGGTGATAATCTTGACGACGTGGACAACGCCACGCGCGAGAGCGAGCTGTTCCGGGGCAACC
>JARRQQ010000196.1:0-7231 GCA_037381725.1 Sedimentisphaerales bacterium | reverse complement strand
GAATTATCAGCTTCTCGGGGCGGAGCACGTTCCGAGGCGCGAAGTTGTAGTCATTAACGTCCTCTCGCGCGATGGCGCCGCGCGATCCGCCCGATCCGGCCGAACCAAGCAGCACGCACGCTAAGCGGGGCTGAACGGGATGGCCTATGGTCACGCGACCGAGAGATGTCATACCCGGATGCTCAAGTCCAAAGAACTCATCGCCGCCGCGAGGATGAAAATGGCCGTTGAGCGAATAGGTCCCCCAGGGCGCGTTGCGAGGTATCTCGAACCAAAGGCTCAGCAACACCTTTGCCACGCGGCCCTCGACCCGCCACCTGCCGAATTCAATCTCCGTGACGTGTGTCTCTATTCCTTGCGGGCCCGGCTCGATATGGACGTCTCCGCGATCATCGCGCCGACCCACTAAATCAGTCTGAGTCTCGATGGGCAGGCCCGTGGGTGCCAGGACGTGTGTCGCCGACAAACGGATTGCACTCATCTGATGGCCATTGTTGTCAAAAAGTGGGGTGAGGTCGCAATGTACGTCGAGACGCCGGTCAATTAAGTTATATACGGCTTCTTCCGACTCACACCGTATAGACAAAGTCACAGTCACCTCACCGAACTCTCCGGGATCAAGACGTTTCTGCAAGAGGCGTGCTGTCCCGAAGAGCCAGCATTCCCGCGCGAGTTTCTTGACAAAGCGCGCCTGATCTCGGGCAACGAAGGGCTCCACCTCGACGGGAAGAATAAGGCCGGGTGAACAGGAGCGGTCCCCCTGGAGAATACCCTGGAACTCCTCACGCAGATTCGTGAGATCGAAGCCCCACGGTGAAACGAGACCTCGCCTCATTTCCTCCGGAAGATCCTCGAGCATGGACGTGGATATCTGAAGCGAGCTTCCCGGCGGCGCTACAAGCCGCACTTTGAACGAGCCGTCTTGCCGGACCATGGCCGCGGCCTGATCCGTCGTAAAGAGGTTCACCACGCGTACGACCCGTGCTCTTGTGTCGCCAGCAGCCCCGGGAGATCCCGTAATGATGGCGTGTCCATCTCCCTGCGGAATAGTCGAGATAAGTGTGGGATCGGGGCATCGCTCGATTCGCGGCTCGGGTCCATACCGCCAACTGCGGCCGGTGACCAACCGAGCCGCATCACGACGAAGCCCGCCCGTAATCTCCAAGAGGAGCAAGAACTCTTCCTTCTCACGAGCGTTCTTTCGGGAGTCTTCCATGATCTCCCGAAGCTGAGATTCGAGGCGTTGGGCCTGTGGCAAAAGTCCGGCAACCAGATCAAAATCGCCCTGACGCCGCGCTTTGTGAAATTCCTCCTCTAACCTCACAACTCTCTGCCGAAGACCCTGGTCTCGAGGAACCGTGTCTACCGCTTTGGCGCAAGCAGGGATGAGTATGACAAGACTGTAGAGAAAAAGCTTCATAGGTCTGGCCCGCTGTGTCGTCATTTTTCGACAGATATTCCCTTAAGGCAAACTCACTTAAGCGACTGAGTTTCCTTACCCAATTATATTACCACTCGCCTTCAATACACGCACGAAAAGACTTAAGTAGTTGTGTCGGTGGCTCGATGCTCAGGAGGAAATTATGAACGTCAAAAACGGGGAATAGCAGTGCAGGAACCTATTGACCCGTCGGAACCTCGGTTCAGTTGGCATTGAACTTCGACAGATTCTGTCATCATTCCTGGTTCAATAGTAGCTGCAATGAAGGCGACGTGTACCATGCGATGCGACCACGGCAATGAGATTCCCAACAGGTAATCACTACTTTGGGTGGTTCACCTACGAAGATCTCAAGGTCAAGTACTACAATCTCTGTTGCTGCCAAACGTATCTTTGAGATATCCACGTTGCGACGGCCACGCCCAGTAGCTCACCTTAACAGCTCTTCGACCATAAGGGACATCGCGAATCCGACTGTATCACGGTGAATGTCACTCGTCCACAGATCTCACTTGCGGTAGTTTTGCTCTCCGCTCTTCGGCCTCCTTGGGTTTGCCCCAGGCCTCATGGGATTCTATATGGCATAATTCAGCTACGATTCTATGAAAACAACAGGGCCCATACCGATATGATCGGCACAGGCCCCCAAATTAACACGTCTTCAGGTTGTCAGTTACCTTCAAGCTGACAGCTCTCGTTACGGCTCTAATCGAAACAGCGCGATATCATCAATGAACATCGTGCCAGTACCGCCTACCACCGCCATGCCGGATTTGCTGCCCAAACCAATCGAGATCTTATCGACGTCTGTCAAGTTGATGCCCTGATCGGCTATCGTTTGCAAGGGGATCACCCATTGTGTCCAACTGCCTTTTTGCGCTACGGTCGGATCTTCATTGGCTACAATGACTGACGCGCCGGTAGTGTTGGAGACAGCCAGATACATTGGATCAGCAGCATTATTCGAACTGCCACGGATCCACAGCGATAGTTCTGCAACACTTTCCTCTGTCCAGTCGCGTGCTTTTGTTAGCGTCAACGAGGCTTCCGAGTTCGTCACGCCGTCTTCGTTGGTATAGAGCAGCGGCATGGACTGTAACCCACCATGAACAATCGTTTGCTCGGCATAAGGCGGCAGTAAGTAGCCGACCTGCGCGCCGTTATCCGCGACACCAAAGCCGTCGATCCAGCTTTGCCAGATCGCCTCGCCAGCCGTGTCGTCATCGGTATAACTCTCGAAGTCGTCGACGGCAATGAAATCGGCAATCGTAAAGCTCCAGATCGGCCCTTTGACCGTCCCAGCATCAGTCACGGCGTCCACTCGCCAGTAATACATCGTATGCCAGGCAAGCTTACCGGGGTCGATATCCTCTGATCCGAGCGTGGCGCTACCCTGGTACTCGGGCGAACTAGTATCGGCATTGCGCACGACCTCTTTGTCGAGCCCGAGGTAGACCTGGTGCGACGTCGCATTGGTCGCCGCCGTCCAGTTTAGACTCGTGGTCATCGCCACGCCAGTGGCATTATCAGCCGGTTGCGGTGCGCTTACGGCGCCCGGTGTCGTGAAGGTCCAGGTTTCTCCTTTGTATGTGTCGATGGCGTCAAATTCATCCACTCGCCAATAGTATACTCTTTCTAATTCAAGCGGGCCGGGTTTGTAGGTGACCACGCCCTGCATCGTTCCTCCGGTGGCGTTGCCGACTTGATCGTAATCGTCGCCCAGATAGACGGTGTGCAGTTTTGCGCCGAAGCCCGGCGTCCAACTCAAAGTCACGTCATCCGGCCCCACGCCTTCGGCATTGTTAGCCGGATCGGGATTGTACGCAGTCTTAGGCGGGATCGAGAAGCTCCAAATCGGCCCTTTCCACGGACTATTCGGATCCGCGTCGTTGACCTCGTCGATTCTCCAGTAATAGGTCGTGCCCGGTACAAGACCTTCAGGATAGGCGTATCCGGGAAAACCGGCCACATAGAATGCCGTGGTCTGATTGCCGCGAAATTCCGGCGAGTCAACCGTGGCATTATTTACACTGTCAAGATTATCGCCCAGATACACGTCGTGGGAGGCGGCAAAATCCCCCGCCGACCAGCTAAGGTTCACCCATGTATCATTGATGAGGCTCCCATCCTTCGGGCTGGGGCCATACGCCCACGGATAATCTCCGACACCGTGCATAGCGATCTGGATCTCTTCCCCTGTCAGGACTTTGGCGTAAATGGCAAATTCATCGATAATACCGTCTGCGCCATTCGCAGCGGGCATGTAACCTGCGTCTGAATTGAAACCGATCGTAGGATTGGCATTAAGTGGAGGAAAACTACCTAAACCGGTAACACTACCTACTTCTTCGCCGTTGATATAGAACTTCGCTTCCCCCGCGTCGAAATCCCAGGTTGTCGCTAGATGATACCACTCACCAGCGGCAGGTATCGCATCTGTAGCAGCCATCTCCCAATCCTGAAAGTCAGCGTCAGAGGCATCTTCGAGATAGAACCCGAACGTGGTGTCCCTATCTCCTAGTGTTTTGCCTTTTCCTATCATATAGTAGATAGAACCAGTGTTCGCATCGAATAGCCTGTATGTCTCTGTGTCACTGCCGTCCCAATTTGGTTTGAACCAGAATTCGACGGTTGTTGCAGGCTGAAGAACGTTAGATATTTGAACGTACTCATCCTGCCTGCCTATAGCGAGCCCCTTTCCATATCTCCCAAGTGCACGCTGAGCTCCGACTATCTCACCATCATTTCCATTTCCGCTAGCATCTACGGCAACATTTCCTGAACCTTCAAAACGGAATCGCAGTATCAAAGCCTCCTGCAATGAAGCATCCTGCGCTTTTCCAGTGGAACAAAAGACAACGATAAAGCCCACTATGGACAGGCACGAAATTAAGTTCCTAAACGTTCGCATCATGATTCCTCCTTTCTGTATACGATCTCCGCAACTTTGGGGCTCGGATCGCACACGCCCAAAAAGGTACTCGACCACGGATCTATCCTTTCACACCAAATAAATCAACTTTCTACTCATAATAGGCCTCCTTCAAAATAAAATGGTTGCTGATTGTTCTTGTGCATGCGGCTCACGGCTCATCCTTTGTCCAGAATAGTTCGTTGCGACTTGCATAGACCTCCTTTCTTCAACGACCCGATATGAGCCACCGGTTGGAATTGACGGCACAACGAAAGACAGGCATATCGCCCGCTCCAGAAGCCTAACCATTTCCAGCCTCCACTCATATTTTACCCTACCAGATTGAAGGGCTTGGTGTCAAGGATATTCTTCTGATTTCACATCGGCATACAGGTGTAAGTCCTTGATGAGATTCGCCGCAGAAATAGTATTTCGCCGAATCATCTGAAACTCCGATGCACTCCGTCGACAGGCCAGATTGAGCTTGGCCGTATGACAGCGGTGGTTTTTGGAGTTTACTTTCTCCAAACGGGAAAATCTGTCGTGGAAAGCGGGACAGCTTGCTGTTTCGCACGATGCGTAGTTGGGCAACGACTTTGACGAAGTTAATGACGCCACCCTGGACTCTGCCGTGTATCGGGGCAACCAGATGACAGAATTTATTGTCCCCGATTTTCCAGGAAATCCTTGTCCAGAGAGCCTGATTCCCGACATGATTTACTAGTGGCGTGCGGACGAAGTCAGCGCTGAAAGCAATACGGCAAAAGACCCGCCCCGGGTGTTCACGATGGGTGCCTTCCTTCGTGCGGGCAACTTCGAGAGCTATGGGTGACGATGCGGGCGGCCTGCTTTATGTTGCTATCCCGAAGATCACCGAGCCAAATGTCTTTCGCAAATCATGAAGTTTGAGACTTACCAGGGCAACCTTTCACACACCTTGTCCCATCCGCTCTTATTGAAACACCGTCTCAATACCTTGTCTTGTTCAGGAAACAAACCCGAGACATACTTCTTGAGTTCCGCCATGATTGGAACGGTAACAGGCCGTGCCGCCCATGCTTTTCCTGGTCTCTGTGCTTCTCGCAGTGACAGAGCTGTCTTTCAAAGTCAAGATCGGAGACCTTCCATGACTCAATGTCGCCGCGTCTGAGGCCTGTGTCTAAGACAAGAAGAATCCGCATTCGAAGTGCCGGGTAGCCAAGCCGATGAGGTCGCGTTCACCATCGCGATCGATATCAGCCACACCGACCTTATGCCTGCTCGGCAGTCTGTCTACGAAACATGGTCCGAATAGTGGAAATAGGCGTTCTTCTTTGTCTACTTTTTGATCCACAAGAGACTGGTATGGAACAAGAAACGCTCCCGTCGTCAACTTGCGAAAACAATGCGGGAGTATTCGTGCTGTCAGCGGGCAGCTCGTTGAATGTCAAGTACGTCCCTGCAAAGCCAACATCTTTTCACGATAATAGCGAATAGTTGCCGCGCGATGACTGAGGTCCTGAGATGGAACGTTTGGCTGACGTATTGTGGGGGCTTGCTCATCGCGATATACCTGAGGTTTTGAATCCTTGCAGCGCCAGCCGGTAAGCGCGTTCTCCATCTGTCCGATCTCCTCGCGGTACTCTGACGAGTCGTAGAGATTGTTCATTTCCAAAGGGTCCTTTTCCAGGTCGAAGAAGAGGTTCTTACCCCTTGGAGCGGCAAGGATCAGCTTTCGGCTCCGTGATCGCGCCATGACCTGCCGGCCCGACTCCGCCTCGGCGAAGATGATCTTGTGGCCGGCATCCTCGTCCCGCAGCGCATAGCCGTGCATCGTTTCAGCAGGCCGGCAACCCGCCGCTAGACACAGGGTCGGTGCAAGATCGATATTGTTGACCAGGCGTTTTGAAACCACGCCACGATGTTGATTTCCAGGCCACTTGAGAATCAACGGCACTTTGACCACGGGGTCATACATGTAGTTGCCTTTCAGCAGCATGTGGTGGAAACCCATGTAGTCGCCGTGGTCGGCGGTCACGACAATCAACGTCTTGTCGTATAGTTTCTTTTGTTTGAGCGTCTCGACCATCCGTCCGACGTGGTGGTCGATCTGGGATATGGTAGCGTAGTAATATGCCATGACCCGCTCGAGTACCGGCTCAGTCAATTTGTCGTTGGGAAAATATCCGCGTCCGTGTTTCAAATCATATTCAATGCATTGCTGCGTCCAGCCCGGCAGGAGCGTCATCTCCTCCGGATCGTACATTCGATGCCACGGTGAAGGTGGATCAAATGGGTGGTGCGGCTTGATAAAGCCGACCATCAAGAGCTGGTTCCTCTCCGCGTTCCACGATTCCAGCGTCTCCACCGCCCTGTTCGCAATCCAGGTAGTCGAATAGTGTTCTTCCGGCAAATTAGAGACGAGCGCGCCACATGTATCCCAGTATTCCTTCGGTGCACGTCGGCGGTACTCACGAACCAACTGGTCTTCAAGGTCGTTGCGGTCCACCAGGCCACGCTTCATCAGATAGCGATGGTAATCGTCGTCCCAGCGCCCGGGGCCGTCCTGCTCCGCCAGGCACAACTCACTGAAGCCCACGTCCAGATAGGTAGGCGTAAAGTGCATCTTTCCCACGGCCTTTGTGCGGTACCCGGCCGCCCTCAGGATCTTTGGGAAGGTCGCTATCTCCGGAGCCAAGGTGCTGCGGTTCGTCCAGCCGTGATGATCGTGGACGTACCGGCCCGAGAGAAGGGAGTACCGCGAAGGTGTGCACACCGGAAAAGGGCAGAAGCTGTTGTCGTAGCGGACTCCCTCAGTAGCAAGCTGATCAATATGAGGCGTCCTGATATCCGTGTTGCCGGAAGCGCCCAGGCACTCTGCCCGAAGCTCATCAACG
>JARRQQ010000195.1:0-13338 GCA_037381725.1 Sedimentisphaerales bacterium | reverse complement strand
GTGGGCAGAGCCAGCTCCCGCCGGAAGTTGCCGTAGCTGCTCTCGACGTGATAGTAGCCCTTTTCCTTCTTCTCATCCATGAACTTCTTTTCCCCGCTGATGGTCAGCGTATTGCCATAAACGGAGATGTCGATGTCCTCGGCCTTGCAACCGGGGACCTCCGCTCGCACACTGATGGAGTTCTCTTCCTCGGCGACGTCAATCGCGGGCCACATCCTGTGCCCGTTGAACGGGCGGTCCAGGCCCCTAAAGAAGCCATCAAACAAATCGTCCATTTCGTTGTGCAGTCTCGCAGGCCGCTTCTTTCTCTTCTGTTGAATGGTATCAGCGCCATAGTAGCACCTCCTATTCTCTTTTCAATTGCTCATGTCTTTCGTTTCACTTTTCTTCCAAATCGTTGCTTTCACTAATATCAAGTGCAAAACGCGTGCCAAACCGTTCGGCCGCGGAGGTCCCCCGGAGACCCCGTAGAACGCCCTTTTCAGTAGCACAATGGCCGATTCCGGTTGCCATTTTGGCACCCTCCGTGCCAATTTGGTGCGAAGGTTGTAGGGTCCGATCAAATCCGGTAAACTGACTGAAAATCGAATTGATTCTTGAGACGCATGAGGCAAAAGCAAGATGACGCAAGACAACAAAAATCCAATGGAGGCGGCCATGAACAAAGTCCAGCTCGACGCCCTGCCGGAAGGGATTCGCCCCCCCATGCGGCATTTCTCCGAGACCGTTTTCCAGGCGCTCGGGGATAATCTGCAAAGCATCACGGTCGTCGGCAGCAGCCTGACCGCGGATTTCAAGGCGGGCGAGAGCGACATCAACACCGTCCTGGTTCTCGGCCGGCAGACTGTGAGTGCGCTCAACGCCGTCGCCTCACTGGCCAGGCCTATGAGCCGGCAGAAACTCTCGCCCCCTTTGCTGATGACGCCGCCCTACATCGAACGGTCCAGCGACGTCTTTGGCGTGGAGTTTTTGGACTTTCAACTGACGCACCAGACCATCTTCGGCGAGGACCCTTTTGCGTCCCTAACGTTCGAGAAGAAAGACGTCCGGCTGCAATGCGAAAGGGAGCTGAAAGCGACACTTATCCGATTGAGACAAGGCTACATCGCCGCCGCGGCTAATCGACGGCTCGTGCGCGACATCCTGATCTCGACGGCCAAAGCCCTGGCGCCGCTGCTTCGGGCCATGCTGTGGCTCAAGGACCTGGAACGCCCGGGCGAAACCGGACGCACCTTCATAAAAGCAACCCGCGTTTTCTCAATCGCAATGGATTCCGTTATAGCCGCACATCAATGGCGCCACGAGAGAGTCCGTTTGAGCGAAGCCGAAATGGAAGGCGCCTTCAAGGCCGTTTACTCGACGGTCGATGAATTAGCCGACGTGGTCGACAAGCTCGAGGTTTGAATATGCGACAACGCTCCGCAATGTTTACGGCGATTTTACTACTGATATCGGCGACAACGATGGTTGCGCGGGCACAGGTCGATCTGCCGACGCCCAAGCACTACGTCGAAGATCACGCCAACGTGATTAATGCTTCCGACGAGCATTCGCTGAACGGCATCCTGCAAGAGTTGGAGCAAAAGACCGGCGCCCAGTACATCGTCCTGACGGTCCTCACAACCGGGGGCATGCCGATCGAGCAATTCTCCATCGAATTGGCCGAGAAATGGAAGCTCGGGCAAAAAGGCAAGGACAACGGCATGCTCTTCGTCCTGGCGAAAAACGACCGAAAGTGGCGTTTCGAGGTGGGCTACGGCCTGGAAGGCTTCGTCACGGACCAGTATTGTGGGCGGGTCGGCCGAGAGGTCCTCGTGCCTTATCTGAAGAAAGGCGACTACAGTCAGGGCATTTATAGAGCTAACCTGACCGTGGCCCAGAAGATCGCGTCTCAGGCCGGCGTGACCCTGACCGGCATGCCCAAACTGGCGCCCGTCGGCCGCGGACGCCGAAGCGCAAGAAGGGGCCTGCCATGCTGTAGCCTGTTTCTGATCCTGATCTTCCTCTTCATGATATTCGGCAGGGGCGGTAGAGGCGGTAGAGGCATGGGCATGTGGTTCCTGCTCCCGTTTATGTTCGGGGGCTTCGGCGGCCGTGGCGGTTACGGTGGCTACGGCGGTTATGGCCGGTCCGGCTCCTTCGGCGGAGGCAGCTTCGGGGGCGGATTCGGGGGCTTTGGCGGCGGCATGGGAGGCGGTTTCGGCGGCGGTGGAGCAAGCGGCGGCTGGTAGAACAAAAAAGCGATTTTTGTACACAATAGTGGAGACATCGTAAATGAAACGCTCTGGAAACGCATCGATCATCGCGATTATTGCCGTCCTGGTGGGCCTATTGGTGGTGCTCGGTCTATGGTACTGGCACGGCTATGACAAAGCCGTCAAGCTCGAAGCGAATGCGGAAAAAGCCTGGGCCGACATCGACGCGGCTTTGCAGCGAAGGCTCGATCTCATACCCAATCTGGTCAACACGGTCAAAGGGTACGCCGGGCACGAAAAAGAGCTTTTCGAGAATATCGCCAAATCCAGGGAAAAGTACTTCCAGGCCGACACAAGGGCGGGGAAAATCGAAGCGTCCACCGAGCTAACGGGCTTTCTCTCCCGGCTCCTGATGCTCCAGGAAAACTATCCCGACCTCAAAGCCAACCAGAACTTCCTGGATCTTCAAGTCGCCCTCGAAGGGACGGAAAACCGGATAAACGTCGCTCGCACAAGGTATAACGAGGCTGCCCGCCAGTTGAACTCGTACGCAAAACAGTTGTTCGGGTCGTATTTCTGCAAAAAAGCAGGTGTCAAGCCGGTCGAATACTTCAAAGCCACGGAACAGGCAAAATCCGAGGTCCCGACCGTCCAATTCTGATCCGAGCCACACCCTCACAGGAAAATGGGAGACGAAGGCAAAAATCCAAGCGAAAGTGCGGTGGAAACACGGTATCTCATCATGCCGCACCAAGCGAATCCGCAGGGTACGGCTTTCGGCGGAGTCGTCGTGGCCTGGATCGACATGGTCGCGGCAATGGCGGCGCAACGGCATTGCGGCAAAGAGGTCGTCACCGCCGGGATCGATTCGCTGGTCTTCAAAGAACCGATCCGCATTGGAGACCACGTCGTCCTGCGCGCTACGGTGAACTACGTCAGCCGCTCCTCGATGGAAGTCGGCGTCCGGGTCAGCCGTGAAGACCCATATACAGGCCAAGAAGCGACGGCGACGACGGCTTACGTCACATTCGTCACACTGGACGAAAACAAGAAACCAACCCCCGCGCCGCCAATACTGCCCCAAACCGAAGAAGAAAAACGACGGTACGAGAACGCCAAGCTCCGCGTCCAGGCAATAAAAGAACTGCTCAATAATTTGCGCTGAGCCGTTCGGAAGGTCTATCCCAAGGTTTACTTGATAAATCACAGGCGGTATACTTGTCTTCATGAAGCAGCGCGTCTATATCGAGACCAGCATCGTCAGTTATCTGACCGGCAGACCCAGCCGGGATATGGTTATTGCTGCGCACCAAGAACTGACGCATCAATGGTGGGACACACGTGCCAGCGCTTTTGATCTGCTTGTCTCAGAACTGGTTCGGGAAGAGGCGGCGAAGGGAGATGCGGAAGCATCCGACAAGCGTATATCTATCATCGGAAAGCTCCCCATTCTTGAAACCAGCAACGAAGCTGTGCTACTTGCAGAGCGCCTGGTTATGTCCGGACCCATTCCACGTGAATACGTGGCGGACGCCCTTCACATAGCTATTTCCGCGGTTAATGGGATCGAATACCTCCTAACCTGGAACTGCAAACATCTTGCGAACGCGGCCCACCGAAGCAAGATCGAAAGTGTAGTGGAAAAAGCGGGCTTTACCTGCCCGGTTATCTGCACACCTGAGGAGCTGCTGGAGGAATAAGACATGAGCGACCCGATTGTTGAAATACGCCAAACAGTTCAACTATGATCTCCGGGCGATCGCGGCTGATCTGCGCCAAAAGGAAGAGAAGCACAAAGAACAGCTCGTCTCGTTCCCTCCGCGTCCCGCACAACGGAGCAAAACCGCATAAGGCAGCGAAAAAGGTGACTCAACAGAAAAAGACAAGATTCCTACTATTATTCGTTGTCCACATTCTATTGGTCGGCGGTGTGGCCGCAGGAGCGAAGACGCCTTCAGAAGCTACCCAAATTACCAACAAGCCGGAGCGGGAAGAGTGGTTTATGAACCAGGGTCTTGGGATGTTCATCCACTGGGGCGTCGATTCGCAGATAGGCTCGGTCATCAGCCACTCGATGGTCGGGGCCTCGGACGACTATCTCGACCGGTTCATCAACGATCTGCCCAAGAGCTTCGACCCCAAGAAGTTCGATCCCGACGACTGGGCGCGCCTGGCCAAACTCGCGGGCATGGAATACGTCGTCTTCACGACCAAGCACCACAGCGGCTTCTGCATGTTCGAGACAAAGACGACCGATTTCAACGTCATGAACACGCCTTACGCCCGGGATATCACGCGGCAGATCGTCCAGGCGTTTCGCCGGCACGGTATCAGTGTCGGCTTCTACTTCTCGCCGGATGATTTCTGGATGCTGCACAGGCAAGGCAAAGACATCAGCCGGCGCCGCCCCGAGGCGCTGCCCGCGAACAATCCGGAGCTTATGGCGCATAACAAGGCGCAGCTCCGCGAGCTACTGACCTGCTACGGCCCGATCGACGTTCTCTTCATTGACGGCCAGCCCGACGGGCTCAAAGAGCTGGCGTGGAAGCTCCAGCCAAACCTCGTTATCACGCGAGGCCAGATGGAAACGCCCGAGCAGAAGACGCCCGACCAGCCCATGCCCGGCCCGTGGGAGGCGTGCTATACACTCGGCACGCAATGGCAATACAAGCCCACTCACGAGGAGTACAAATCAGGTACGCAACTGATCGAAATGCTCATCGAGATACGCGCCAAAGGCGGCAATTGCCTATTGAACGTAGGCCCGACGCCGGACGGCGAGATTCCCTTCGAGCAAGAACGCCGAATCCGCGAATTGGCCCTATGGCTCTTTATCAACGGTGAGGCCATCTATAACGTCCGGCCCTGGCACGTTGTTCGCGAAGGCGATATATGGTTCACGAAAGCCAAAAATGCCGACACGGTATATGCCTTCGTCACCAAGAGCGCCTGGCCCAAAGGCCAGCGAAAGACCTTTACGCTCAAGAGCGTCCGGGCCACCGACGCTACCGAGATTGAGATTCTCGGCCAGTCCGGCCGCGTTCTCGAATACCAACCGAAGGTCGATCCCAAAGCGACGTGGACCCAGGACGAGGATGGCTTGCACATCACGGCCATGCGCGCCCAGCGAATCTATAACAATTCCAAGTGGCCGAACCCCGTCGTCATCAAGATCACTCACGCCCGGAGCGGAGCTTGAGACCTTTTCCCAACGAATCTGTCATTCTGAGCGCAGCCGAGGCATCTGGCTCACAATCGTATGGGGTGTCCCATCCCAGGCCGGATTTCTCCGCTCGCTGCGCTTGGTCGAAATGACAAGGCTGGAAGACCTGTTTCGATCGAAACGCCGTGCGGGGGCGTTGAATGAGGACTCTTGTGCGGCGGCTCGTTCTACCGACGCCCGCTTTGAAGCCGGCCAACGGCCCAGAGACATTTGCTACTTCTTGACCTCCGCCAGAGGCTCGGAGCCGCGCTCCGGCTTTGGAACGCCCTGGATGCCGACGGGCGGCGCTGTCTCTGCCGGCGCCGTTTTCGGCCCGTGTTGTTCGCGGAGCATGTCGCGCTTCTGGTAGCACTGCTCGGCGAAAACCGCGATCTCCGAATCGAGATTCGCGCTGCCCGAATCGCCGAAGAAGGCGTGGATGATGGGAAAGACCAAGTCCGGCTTGCGTTTGCGCAGCTCCTTGGCCATCGCCTCAATCTTGGCGGTAGCGACCCCTTCCTGCATACACGTAAACGGCCCGACGTGAAAGACGCCCGAGATAAAGGCCTCGCCGTTCTGCTCAATCAGATCGTTCATGACGTGATAGGCGATCCCGGCGCTTAGGGGCGATTCTCCCTCGATATTGCCGTGAAACTCGTGACGTTTCTCCAGGGTCTCGATGATCTCGATGGGCTTCCTACCGTATTTGCCCGCCACTTTCATAGCGCGGCTGAAATCGAGACCCTTCAACCGCAAGTCGAGGTCCCGTCTGGCGTTACGAACGTTCATCTTGTTGACGTAATCCAACCAGTCCGTCACCGGGTCCCTAACCACTTCCAGGCCCGCTTCTTCCAGCTTGCGAATCACGAAGTCCGTGTACGGATCGTGCATGCGCATGTAAATTTCACCGATATAGAGCACAAGCGGAAACCGCTCTTGCCCTCGGAGTTTACAAGCCTTGAATAGAGAAACGGTCTTCTGGCCCCACTCGACCAGGGCGGGGGTTTCGGCGCCGCCTTCGACGACCTTCTCTAGTTCACGCAACTGCTTTTGCCTGAGCTGCAGCGTGGCCTTCTTGTCTTTGGCGTATGGGTGGAACCGCAAGAAGATGTCTTCCAGCAGATCGGAGCCTTTTATCCCCTTAAACAACATGCGCTGCATTCGCATCTTCTGCGAGGCGCTGAGCTTCCGCGGGAACGGGATATCGAGATAATCCGTCTCCGACGACGGGCCCGCCACGGGAACGTCCCGGAGGCCCTCCCGGTCCAGAAACTCCCTGACCAGCTCCGTGTATTTCCCGAACCGGCACGGCCCGCTCGTCGTCGGGAGCATCACGAGATAGTGTTTCTTGACATAATCGGCCCCTTCTTCCTCGATCTTCTCTCCGAGAAAGCCAATGGCGTCGCCCACTACGCCTTTGAGCGGATGGCAGACTTCCGTATAGATGTGACGCCGGGCGACCTCGTAGCCGCGCTCCGTGTTGGTCGGCAATACCGTGCTATCGACGCCGAAGTATCTCAGACCCGCCGCCCCGACATAGCTCGCATCCCCCATGTAGGGGATCAGCCACGTCCGCTCCTGAGACGTGTCCACTGGTCGCCGTCGTAGCTGCTCTGTTTTCAGCTTGTGATGCTTGCTCTGCTCGACGACTCGCTCGTGGGCCTCCGTTCGCGTCACAAAGGGGGCATTGTTTGTTTGGGCATCCGTCAGCAGAACGAGGACGGGTTTGCCCGCCGCCTGCTGAATCTTCTCTTCCTGGTGAATCTTCAAACTATCCGGCCCGCAGGCGAAGTTCATCATCCGGATCGCGAACAGATTCGGGTGCTCCGCCACGAAAACGTTCGCTTTTAGAATCTTGACGCTCTGCACCCAGAACTCATTCTCGACCATGCCGTCGAGCGGAATGTCCGCGAATTTGTGCTCCAGGAAGGGTTGCGGCATGTAGTCCAGACCCCTGATCTGAGAGAACATGCTCCCGGAGTTGGAGCTGGCCTCTGGGTCGAGCAGGACGTAATCCCTGCCGATGCCGACGTACGCCTTCTCGCCGCCGGCCTCGATTCTCTTAAGGAACTTGTCCCCCTCGGCGCAAAGCTCTTCTCTGAATTCACGCTCCGCGTCGTCGGCGTATTTGATGGCGTCCTTGATTTGCCGTGCCGTCAGACCGAGCCGCAATCTGTCGAATTCCTCTCGCAATTGCCGAACGAGAAGTCCCTCGTCGCAAAAATGCAGGATGGGATTGATCTGCTTGCTCTTATCGAGAGAGAGCACGTCGTTGAGGATGTACCCTTCGGATTCCGTGTAAATGCAGTATTTCAGATCGGGCGGACGGTCCAGCCGCTGCTCGATGAAGCTCGGATTGAACAGGAAATCAACATTCGGGTCGTCATTGAGCACAGCGGCGTGGCCTGTTGCCAACTTCCGGGCGATGCAGAATTCCGTCCTCGAATTATCCACGCCGAGCTTGGCGATCTCTTTGTTCGTGCGGGGTGACACGACCGGGTAGAAACCGAGATGCTTGAGCAAAGCGGCGCTCCAAATGCCCTTTTCGCCGAGCGTGGCCGTGCTTCGCTTGATCCCCACCGTCCGTATCACCGGAGTCTCTTTCCGCACGGCTGGCAACTCTCGTTGCAAGCAGCCCTGCTTCTTGAAGTGCTTTTCATAGATCTTGTGGTACCGGTCCACGTAATTCGTCTTCGGCCGCTTCGAGGTCTCCGAATTGCCTCTCGGGCAGAACCCGCCCGTGATGATCTGGTCGTCCTCGATGGAGAAGACCTCAAGCTGGCAATCCCTCATGCCGCACGACTTGTCCTTGAACAGCTCTTTGCACGAGACCCTTCGTTTCTCGAAGGGCATATCCACCAACTCCCATCCCCGAAACGCGGATTTGCACTTCTTGCCTTGCTCTTCGAGGCGTTTGATATTCTCGATGATATCCAGGGCCTGGCCCCACGCTCCGAACATCTCCCTGTGGGGATAGGCCTCGATTTCCTTTTCAGTCACCTGCGCCAGGGCCGCCAGAAACGCTCTGCCCAAAGGCGGCCCGCCCTGAGCGGAGCATTTTCGCCCCGCGTGGCCGGAGCCTCCGACGAATTTGAAGTAATAGCTGGCCGCGGTTCCGCGTACAATCGCCGCGGCGATCTCGTCAGTGCCGAAGCCTTCAGCAATGAGACGGTTTTCGTCCATCTCCATAAAGACACCGCACGTTGAGTCGATGATCGGGACCTTCTCAGCCCTCAGCGCCGCCTCCTGGAGGGAATCTTCCACGTTGAGGTTTATGACGTCGGCCATGTTCTCCAGCGTTTGGCCCGAGCCAGCCTGGCAGCTATAATTCATTTTCGCTTCCTTGACCGTCCCGTCCGCGCTGAAGCTGGTGAACTTCATATCCTGGCCGCCCACCTCGAAGATCGTATCGACGTCGTGGTCGTAGTGCTTGACGCCGAGAGCGTGACAGGTAATCTCGTCGGTGACGCGGTCGGCCAACTCCATGCCGTCTTTGGCGAGCTGGTCCGTCTTCTTCTTACTGACCAGAATCTTCTCGTACAGCTTCCTCGCCGAACCGGTGGCGCCGACACCCCTGACGATCACCTTTTCCTTGTGTTTGCCCAGGTATCTCAAGACGCGTTTGAGCGATTCTTCCGGGTTGCCGTGCGTTTTGATGTAGAGCTTGTCGAGCAGCCGGCCCGTCGCCAGCTCCACGAGCGCCCCCTTGGTGGTCGTGCTTCCGCCGTCGATGCCCAGGACGACTTCCGTCCCGGCCTTGATCTTCTCCGCGAGCGTCTGACTCTGCTCGTGCACTCGGCCGAGGGATTCCGACAGCGGCGGCGTGTACTTTCTCATTTGTCGGCTGTACGCCGCAACCTTGTCGAGCTGCTCGAACGTGAAAACAAACGCGTTGTCTTCCTCGATGGCCTTCATCGCCGCGCCGATAGCCGCCACGTTGCTATAGTGCTCCGCCCTCTTGATAGAGATTTCCAGAAACTCCTCCATCGTGCGGATGAGCAAGTCATTGGCGAAAACGCCGCCGCTCACGACCGCTTCGCATCCATCGTCGCCCGCCTCGATGGTCCGGGAGCCGAGCACGTCGATCTTGTAGTTTCTGGCGACGGTTCGGAAGAGGCCGGCCAGATTATCGGCCCTGGCGGCGCCTTCGTTTTGCTTGTGAATCAGGTCGGACTGGATCACGACGCCGCACCGGGCGAGGAATTCGCTCGGATCCACCGCGGAGGTCGCTTCCGTTTCGGCCCGGCGGAACATCTCTTCAAGCCTCAGTTGCAGCCGGGCGCGGTTCTGAATCCGCAGCTTCTCGCATCCTTCGGGACTTTGCGCAGAGGCGGGATCGGCCAGCTTTGGACTAGGAACCTCGCCCTCGAAAAGCCTTCTGCATTGCTTTTCGATGAGGGTTCCGGAGCCGCCTCCGCACTTCGTGCCCGTTCTCCACTCCTGGATGATCTTCTTGTCGCCGACCTGCTTGAGCTCGAAGAAGTAGGCGTCTTTGGCGCCGACGTGGAAGATGCACCGGGCGTTCGGGTTCGCCGCCTGGACGCCCTTGGGAATCGCCACGCTGTCGAAGACGTAGGTTACTCCCTCCATAACCTTCGGCAGGGCCTCCGCCCCGCTGCCCGTAAAGGCCGTGGACTGTATCTTGTCGCTTCCGAACTTTGCCACGACGTCCATCCAGGCCTCTTTGATCGCGCCGACGGGATTCGCAAAGTGCATGATCGACTTGGGAGAATAGACAATCTCGCCGTCGTTGGAGAGCACCGAATAGTGCACGAAGCTGCTGCCGACGTCGAAACCCGCGAAGAGACTCACCCTTTTCTTTCCCACTTTTGCCCTTCCAAATATCGCGTCCTCGGCCGCACTCACGGGAGCACGGGCGGGGACGGCTCAGATACAGCATCCAATGCCAGGCCAATTTCTCGAAACAAGGGCATTATAGTGACGGTAAGCCCACAATCAAGCATCTTTCCCATCCGGCGGCTTCCAACAAGTGCTACCTCCAGACCGTGGATAACTCGTGAGAAAAGACGTGAGAGACCGGCTTATACGAGGGACTATAAGTCTCCTGGAAGCATCGGACTAAGACCACGGTGAACTGTGACCGAGCAACCAACAGGAAAAGTAATAGGTTATCCACAGCTACGTTGCAGGGATAACTCTTATAATTTCTTATAGCACAAGCTCTTACGTGGACCACCCGTGGAAAACCCAACAAAATCACACCGCATATGACAAGTACTAATGGTTCTTTCTTATCATTGTAGTCTACCTATTGCTGGAAGTTATCACCGACCCCGGCGGAACCGGGGGCGATATCCAAACGACCGCCCAGGAAGTTGTTGGTGATGAAGTTGTTTTTGCTTTCCCTTGCGATAATTGCCGTTGTCTCAGCGGATTGACTGCGGGTATCGCGAATCGTACAACTCGTAATAAAGGTGTCTCGGACGTCGTTCATGAGGATGCCACAGCCGTCGCAATCGAGGATCATGCAGCCGGAGATGTTGAAGTCTCGGCATCTATCGAGAATCAATCCGCCTTTTTGGCGCCAGACGTTGTTGACTTGCACGCCGGTCAGGGTGACTCGGTCGCAGTCCTGGAAAAGCAGTCCCCTGTCGGCGGCGGGACCGTCCCCGTAGTGGTAACGCGGGTTGCGATCGAATACGTTCGACCCGACGACGATGCTCGAGCTGCCCTCAACGAGCAGGTCGCGGGCGTAGCCTTTCCAGAGGGTATTGCCCACAAGGGTAACGCCGCGAACCTTTTGAAGGTGCACGTTGACCTGGATGTCGCTGAGGATGTTGCCCGTGATAGTCACGTTGCCACCTCGCAGCTCGCCCTCCGCGTACGGCCGGGCCAGACCCTCGCCCATGATCCAAATGTTTGCCGAGCCGGGGGCCTCGTGGCCGTGCTGAATTGTACAGCCGGTGATAGCGATCTCTCCGATGGAGCCTCCGGTGGCGTCGATGAGTACGTTCGCCGTCGGCGGAGCCTGCTTTCCCATGTTCGCCTCGATATCACAGTTGCCGATTTGCAGATTCCGGACCTCGCCGCCTCGCTGGACGATCCCGCCGCCCGTGTTGTAGCTGACGTGCGAGTCGCCGACGTTGATTTGATGCAGGCTGACGTGGTCGAGGAAGATCCCGATGCCGCGATTATCATAGACGTGACAGTCGGAGATAATAACGTTGCGGTTTCGGCGTGTCAGGTGGATGCCGTGGAGCGTTTTGCGAATAGACAGCTTTGAGAGTGTAGCCGCCATTGTGCCGGTGAATTCCACGCCGCACGCCTGGTCGTTCGCACCGACGATCTCCAGCCCGCTCACAACCGGCATTCGCTGGTTTTGCCAAACGTTCTCCTTCACCGTGTTCGGAGCCGCGGTCCCTTCGTGTGTACCGACCAGCTTGAACGCGGGGCCGGGTCCGGCCATTACAATTTTCGCCGTTCCGGTGCCGGTGATCGAGACGGGACCGACACGGTCCAAATCAACCACGACCGTTTTCGTGAACCGGTATTCGCCGCGCGGCACGAAAATATCGCCCCGGCCGGAGTCCACCGCTTGCTGGAATGCCCCGGCGTCATCGGCTTTCCCGTCACCGACGGCGCCGAAATCCCGCACCGTTTGGTGCAACTCAGCGGCACGAGTGAATGCGGTCGTTACAAGCACCAGCGCGATGCCAACTACCAGTAAGAAGTTGTTGTGTTTCATGAGCAGCCCTCGAATGTGTTGTCCCGGAGTACGATTCGTTCCGCCTCTTTGCCGGTGCGAACGCCCTGCTTCTGGCTCCCTCCGGTCGTGTTGATGAATTTTGTGTTCTGCACGGTGATATCGTGCGTCTTTCCCTGGATATCGACACCGATTCCCTTACCGTCCGAGCCGTTGTCGCGAATGAGGCAATCTTCTACACGGTTGCGATGGCCGCAGCGAAACTCATTCTCGTCCTTGCGAAAGAGAATGCCAATCTCGCCGTTGTGCTCTATGGTACACGCCCGGATCACATTGTCCGTGTCGCGGTGTCCAATGCTGATGCCGTACTTCTTATTCCCGGACAGGATGCAATTTTCCGCAAGCCCGTCGGAAACGCTCCAGCAGAAATAAATCCCCTGGCTGTTGCCCCGGGCCGTGCATTTTCGGAAGACGGACCGTTGCGACCCGCTGCCCGTGTGGAATCCAAGGTCGGCATTGTTGATCGCACTGCAATTTTGAAATCGGATGTCGTCACAGACTTGGAAGCTGAAGCCGTCGCCGTTATAGTCGCGGGCCTTCACATTCTTGAACGACCAGTTGTTGCAATACTGAATGAAGACGGCGCCCGAGAAGTTGCCGTTAATATGCTTGTTCTGGCCCCGGCTGCCGTCGAACACGATATCCTCTACGGCGACGTTGTCCACATTCTCGGCGGTCAAGATCGGGAAGATAGTGGCGGCCGTGGCATCGTTCTCGATCCAGAAGTTTTTCTGAGTTAGCCGGTCCAGGAAAAGGACGTCGCCTTGAATAGCCGTGATGGTGGCACGTAGCACGTCGTATTGCCAGTCCCCCGGCCCCGTCTTTGTGCGCAGCATGATTCCGCCGCCCGGCGTAAAGCCCGCCGGATCGCTGACCTGGACGCCGTACTCGAACCAATCGGAGTCCCGCACTAGGTCCGTCACGACGCTGGCGCTCTTCTTGAGCACGGTTTCTTCACCCGAGCCGCGCAGCGTGATGTGAGGACGTAGATAAATGGCGTTGCGAAGATGATATACGCCCGGCAGGATGTGGAGCGTGCCTCCGCCGAGCCGGTCGAGGTAGTCTATACCCGCCTGGATAGCCTTGTCGTCCTTACCTCGAAGATCCCCGTCGTTCTGTCCAACCGTCAGAACCATCTCCCGCCGATCTCGCATAGGGCGGTTTGTCGATGTGGGGGATTGTGCGTCCCGGCCGTTGGCCCTCACGCTCGGGCTGGC
>JARRQQ010000194.1:2107-9370 GCA_037381725.1 Sedimentisphaerales bacterium | reverse complement strand
CGTTAAAACCACCTACCCATGTGCCCGGTTCGACCGAAATAATGTCACCGTTTCTGGCGTGATTGACAGCTTCCTGGATCGTCTGAGAGTTGTCGGGTACCGCGATCGTCTTGCCCGTGCCCTTGAGGAAGCTGACGGTAACGATCTTGTCGGAATCCATTGTTACGGTATTGGTCAGCGCGCGTGAGCTGTCGTCGTCGGTGCCGGTCCATTCGACCCTGTATCCCGGATCCGTGGTAGCCCGCAGTGTGACGATGGTGAACTTGTTGAAGGATCCACCTTGCGGTTTGACCGTCCCGTGCTCGCCACCGATGACCTTTACCGTCAGCGTGTATTTGTCGGCGCCGATGACGTAGTGGAAACCTATATCTACCGTGCCGGCGTCGCCCACGCTGTCCGTGCGCGTGGTGTAGTCGTTGAGGCCGAGAGCCGCCGCCGACGTGCTACCCGCGTCAACACACGGACTGTCAACTTGCTGTCCGGCTGCGGTCTGGCTCAAGTAGTACGATATAGCGAAGAGCGGATCGGCGTCGAGATTGCCGTTGCCCCAGTTGAGGGTTCGCCCGGGCTCGATGTGAATCGCGTCCTGGCTGCGCCCGCCCTGGATATCGGAGTACGAAACCGTGAGCGTCGCCGGTCTTTCGATGTATGTCGGATCGGCATCGCTACCGATTGCGATCTGGTTGCCTTTGGTGGCCATGTTATCCCAGAGGATGCTGTCCTTCAGAGTCGTCTGGCTTTGATAAGAGCAGGATAGGCCGCCGCCTTTGCCGTGATCGGAATTGGTCGGATCGACCGCTCGGTTGTTCGCGATCGTGCAGTCGGAGATAGCTGGCGCCGCGAACCAGTAGGAGATGATCCCGCCGCCGTCAAGCACCGCCGAATTCCCTTTAACCAGGCAGTTGTGGAGTTGGGGCTGGCTCGGATCACCGCCGAAGTAGACGCCGCCGCCGGAACCGTCCGACGAGTTGTCGGTGATGAAGCAGTCTTCGATCCGGGCGTCGGAGGACCAGCAGAAGATGCCGCCGCCGCCGCCATAGGGTCGCTCGTAGTCGACGTTGACGTAGTAATTCTGATAAATAATGTCATCGGGCATGAAGTAGCGCGTCTTGGCCGTATTGCGGATGATGCTGGAGCCTTTGATGACGGGTGTACCCGCGCTCCAGAACAAGCCGCCTCCATGCTCAGCCGTGTTGCTGCTGACGACCGAGCCGGAAATGGCTATGTCCGCATCCTCGCCGTGCCAGTACAGACCGCCGCCGAAGGCGGCTTCATTGCCCGCGAAGTAGCTGTCGTTGATCGTTATCTTGTTGCCGTTGTACCACAAGAACGTTTCCGGGTCCCAGACGCCACCGCCGTAGAGGGCGCCGCCCGAGGCATAACGAGCCACGCTCGAGTTGCCGATGAAGTTGGTCCCGGCAATGTCGAACGTCGAGTCGGTCAGACAGAACAGACCTCCTCCGGCATCACCCGAGGAATTGTCAATGTAGTTGCAGTCGGTGATCTGAGCGGTGCACAGCGCGTTAAAGAACTGGCCGCCGCCGCCGCCGGTGAAGCCGGCAAGATTGCCTGTGAAGTTGCACCGATTCAGTACCGCGTTGCACTCCCGCTGGTAGTACTCGCCACCACCATCGAGACCGCTGGCATCGTACTGCCGCGAAGAGTTAAAGCTAATCGTGCAGCCGGTCAGATTGACCGAGCAGCCGTTGTCGTAGTAGTTCGCGCCGCCGTAGCCGGAGGTGAAACTCGTCATAACTGGGCCGTTCGCACCCGCTTCGCCAGCCGAGCCGTCGGCCGTGCCACCGGCGCCACCCTGGCCTCCAGTGCCCGGACCTAAGGCGTTGGGGTCGTTGGGATCAGATGCACCGGGAGGGCCACCGCCGCCGCCGTCGCCGCCGGTTCCGCCATTGCCGCCGGCCGCGTCAGCTTCTCCATCGCCGCCAATGCCGCCGTTGCCGCCGTCGCCGCCACCGTAGGTGTAGGTCGGGACGATGGTATTCGCCAGGCAATAGCTGATAGAAGTATCGCTCATGTCCACCTGAGAACTTTCGCCGAAGTAGATAGCGCCGGCCCACGAGCGCCGACCGTTGACGCCCATGTCGCCACCTTTTCCGCCGTCGCCGCCGTTACCGCCGGCACCGGGCAGGCCATCGCCGCCGTCTGTGCCGTCGGCTTCGCCGGAACCGCCGTCGGCGCCTGCGCCGGCTGCTGCACCAACGCCGCCGTTACCGCCGTTGCCGGCGTTGCCTCCGACGTTGCCTAATCCCTGGGTCGTCATGCAGTTGATTATCTTGCAGAATCGTATCGTCGGCTTGCAGTTGGCTCCGAAGTAGATGGCGCCGCCGAGGGCTTCGCCGCCGTCGCCGCCTTTTCCACCGTCACCGCCTATTCCGCCGTTGCCGCCGGGCCCCCCATCTCCGCCGGCGCCGCCGGCGCCGCCATTGCCCTGCGCCCCGTCGCCGAGACCTTCACCACCGTTTTGACCGGGCTGGCCGTCCTGGCCGGGCTGGCCGGCTTGACCATCCTGACCGTCCTGGCCCTGGCCGCCGAAACCTCCGTTTCCGCCGATGGCCTGGCAATTGATGATTGCGCAATTGAGAATGATCGGATTGCTTTCATCGGCGAAATACATCGCACCGCCGTACGAAACGCCGCCTTGGCCGCCGTTGTAGCCGGGCGCGCCGTTTGTACCATCGGCGCCGGGCTCGCCGGGTTCCCCGGGCGCACCATCCGCGCCATTGAAGCCGGGCTCGTTGATCTCGGCGTTGGGATCGCTTGTGTCAGGCTGATCGGGCCTGTTGGGATCGGCCGGCGCCCAATCGTTCGGATCGTTCGGATCGGGAACGGGAGGATCCGGTTCTTGAGGCAACGGATCCAGCGGATCCAACGGATCCGGAGGCGCATCGGGTGCGGGGAATGCAAATGAGGCATCCTCGCCGTTCTGGCCTCTTGAGACGATATCCTGAATCACCAGGTTCGAGAGGGTCGGGCTGCTTCCGCCAAGGCAGGAAATGGCCCCGCCGAGAGCGTCCGCACCGTTTCCGCCTGTTCCGCCCGTAGACGGTGCGGGAACGAGGCCTAGGTCACCTGGACCCTGGATGGTGAAACCGTCCACGACCGAATCGTGGCCTTCGCCGCTCTGGAAGATGAACGCGGGGGCACCAGCGACATGGATAACCGTAGCCGCCACAGCGCAGGGGTCATCGGGGTGCTCGCTGGCGACGGTAATTGCCTTGCCCTGGAAGTCAAAGCTGCCGGAGTACGAGCCGGCTGAGACAATGACCTTGTCGCCATGCGTGTAGGCGGCGTCGATCGCCGCTCCAATCGTCGGGTACTGTCCCGGAACGTGCAGACTCTTCGGTTGCCTGAACAGAACCGTGACGTTTTTGTCGGAGTCGATAGTGACCGTATTCGTATTGGCCCAGGAATTATCGTCGTCGGTGCCGGACCAACGGTCAACAATGTACGTCACATCGGGAGTGGCAACGAGTTGTACCACGGTGCCTTCCCGGTAGTATGCGCCTCGTTTATGAGAGGGTGAGATGAGTCCGTGTCCGCCGATGATCTCCGTACGCAACTGGTAAAGCGGTATCTCTTGGAATTCCACCGTGACGTCCGCGTCGGCGGTCAAGGTAATCAAAGTGTTGTTGGGATCCGTGGGCGAATCGTTATCGGTTCCGGTCCATTGCTTGACGCGATAGCCCGGGTCGGGATACGCCGTGAGCCGAACGACCTCGTACTGCCGATAGGTGCCGCTGGCGGGCTCGACGCGACCGTGCGCTGCGTTGGGATCAACGGGCACGTTGGCATCCACTATCGTAATGTTCAGTTGCACGAGTTTTGCCGGCACGGCGGGATAATGGACACCCATGTCGATGCGCCCGGTGTCGGGCTCGCCATCCGTTCGCGTCGTATAGGCATCCGACAGAAGAACAGAGTCCGTCTGAGGATCTCCTGCGTCGACACCCGAGCTGTCGGTCAATTGCCCGGCGGCCGTCTGACTCAGATAATAAGTACCGAGCGGTCCTTTCACGAATGTAGGCTCTACGTGAATGTTGCCCTGGCCCTTGTCGTCGTCCTCCATGCAGGAGTACGTCGCGCTGCAATTGAGCAGGTCGTCACCGTTGCCCCAGAGGATACAGTTGGTGATAATCGGAACGGAATCGTGGTTGGCGTGAACGCCGCCGTCTTTCGGGCCGTTCGGATCGTTGACCACGATCGTGCAGTTCGTGATGACGGGCGCGGAGTTGAAGTCGGCGTAGACACCGCCGCCGCCGTAGACGGCTGAATTGTCCGCAAGGACGCAATTTGTGATGGTGGGAGCGTCCTCGTAGCACGCGATACCGCCGCCGACGCTGTCCGCGAAATTATTGCTGATAAGACAATCGACCACCAGCGGCGAAGCTACTTGGCCGTCCGCAACGTACACACCGTCGCAGTTGACGCCACCACCGATGGCCGTGCTTCCCGCCGTCTGGTTGGCGGTAATGGTACAGTTCTTGATGGTCGGCGCGGCGTTATAGGAGTCAATACCGGCACCGTAATATTTTGCGAAGTTGTCCCGGATAGTGCAGTCTTCGATGATCGGGGCGGATCCCTCGCACCGGATACCGCCACCGTAGTCGGCGTTGCCCCAACTAATGGTGAAGCCCTTGATAACGGAGTCAGGGCCTTCGCCGTTCGCAAACGTCACGACCGACCCCTCGTTCAAGACACCTGTAATCAGGGTGTCTGGATAGACGTTCGGATCGTCGGGGTTGTTGATGTCACCGCTACGCAACGTAATGGCCTTGCCTTTGAAGTCAATTGCTTCGACGAATTGTGTGTTCGCCTCGGCGATGAGCACGTCTCCGTCAGACGCGGCATTGATTGCCGCCTGAATCGTGGGGTAGAGATTGTCGGGATTGTTGGGATCGTCCTTCGTGTTCAGGACGTGGCCCAGCGTTCCCTCGGGAATCACCGTCAGGGCTCTGTTCAGATTGACACGGCCGCCGGACAAACAGCGGCTCGAATCCAGCACGGGATCGACAGTCTTTAGCACAACGCCCTTGACCAGGCTGGCGGGCAAAGCCGGATACTGTGACCAGATCATCGCGCATTCACCGGCGACCATCGGCGCCGACATCGAGGTCCCGTCCAGGAAGTCGTAATTCGTGGCAACCTGAAAAACGATCATCGGAAATTGCTGAACCGACGGCGTAGTGCTCAGGACGTGCGTTCCCGGCGCGGCCACGTCCACGGACGTTGCTCCGTAGTTGGAAAAGTCAGACTCTACGTCGTTCTGATCCGTTGCCATGACCGAAATGATGTTCTCAAGATCAAAACTCGCCGGGTAGACGGGAATGGCGTCGTTATCGTTACCGTAGTCGTTGCCCGCGGCGGCGATGAAGAGCACGCCTTTGTCGCCGGCCTCCCTGATGGTGTCATAGAGCGTTTGTGAATAGAAGTCGCCGCCCCACGATGCGCTAATAATCTTGGCGCCATTGTCGACCGCGTACTCGATGGCGGCCACAGCATCGCTGGCGAATACTTCGGCGTCCGTGTAGAGATCGTCGGCAAAGACCTTCAGGGCCATCAGCTTGACGTTCCAGCACACGCCGCTGACGCCCGTGCTGTTATTGCCGACCGCACCAATGATTCCGGCCGCATGCGTACCGTGGAAGTAGAAATCGTCCGGGTTGCTGTCGCCGTCACTCGGATCGGTATTGACGGCGCCTGCGAAGTCGTAGCCGTACACGTCGTCGATGTAGCCGTTGCCGTCGTCGTCAACACCGTTGTCCGGGATTTCTCCCGGGTTGACCCACATGTTGGCGGCCAGGTCGGGATGTTTGTAGTCGATGCCCGTGTCCGTGACAGCTACGATGATATCGGGGTTGCCCGTATTGATGTCCCATGCCTCCGGGGCGTCGATGTCAGCGTTGTCTGTGCCTCCCATCTGGCCGGTGTTGTTTAACGCCCACTGCTCGGCAAAACGGGGATCGTTCGGAGTGCGAAACAGCTTGTACTTGTAGTTCGGCTCGGCATATTCGACGTTCGTCGAGAGATTGAACTTGATAAAGGCGTCCAGGACACTTGTGCCCTCGGGTAAACGCACCGATACCAAACCCGGCTCCACCTTGTCGTACTCTTTCTCGACCGCCGACCCGGGCAGGATCGAATCGGAGACCATGCTTCTTAGAGTGCGGCGCGACCACGGCCCCGCCGACTGGCTTTGGACCTGCCCAAGATCCGTCTCCGCGAAGCGGACAAGCAATTCATTTGGCCTGTAGGGCAACGCACCGTATTCGAACGGATCGCCCGCGGCGGACGCCGAGGCGCTCGCCGCACCGGCAAGACCGCTTACGGATAACAAAACCAGCACACTAAGCAGAACCTTCTGTCTCATTCTCTGCGCTCTGAAAAGATGATTATCATCGTTTAGGAAACTGTCCATAGTCTGAGATTCTCCAGCATAGTACAGCCGCACATTGCGTTCGGCAAAAATGAGGGAACGATCACAAGAGACCCCTGTCACACGACGTCTACGGCTGTTTCTCCAATGCGGCGATCGCCTCCGCTTCGCGCTCTTCCTGCAGCAAAATCGTGGGTTTCACCAGGATCAACAGTATCCTGTTGTCCCTGACCGTGCTTCGGTTGCTGAACAATCTTCCAAGCAGAGGTATCTTGCCCAAGATCGGCACGCCCGCTTCTTTTTCCACTGTTTCCGTTATCTTTTGGCCCCCCAACAGTAGCGTCCCGCTGTCAGGCACGCTGACGCGAGTCATGATCGAAGTGTTCTCCGTCTCGGGAAGTTGAACATCGTAAGTTACCGTATCCGATTCGCCTGTGGCGTTGACGACAGGGTATTCAAGCTTGCTGGTTCGAATTCCGAGGAACTGCGTTTGCGTGGTGACGATGTTGAGCAAGACGTTTTTCTTGTCGTGGGTGATAACCGGTGTAATGTTCAAATTGCTCCCGGAAGGCACCAGCATATACTGTGGCACGTTGGTTGTCCCCGTGTTCGTTGTCGTGCCGGTCGCCGCACCGGTCGTGGTAACACCCCCTCCCTGAATCGGGGGTAGGGCCAGGTAGAACTGTCTATTGATGCTGAAGTTCGCCGATTCGCCGCTTAGGACGCTGGCGATCGGTGCCGTCAACTGCTTCGAGTCTCTGTGCGCCTCAGTTGCTCGCAGGAGAAAAGACACCTGCAAATCATCCAGTATCGAGCCATAACCGCCTGAAATCGATGCGGCCGCACCTATCCCTCCCAGGCTCAAAGGAACC
>JARRQQ010000194.1:0-2089 GCA_037381725.1 Sedimentisphaerales bacterium | reverse complement strand
GTAAAATCGACGTCCAGACCGACGTCACGGAGAAAGTTCTCACTGACGACCAGGAATCTGGCCTCGATAGAGACTTGATACCCCAGCGCTCTGCGGAGAGCCGCTAACAGATTTTCAATTTGTGTGTGAACCTCGTGCGTGGCCAGAACCGCGAGCTTCTTGGGCTGTTGAGTCGGATACGGCGTTATTGTTCCTCCTTCGCCCGTATCGCTGGTGTCGGCCCAATTCTGGTATCCGGTGGCATCCTCGATAAGGTACGTCAGGTCCTGGGCGATGTACTGTCCCATCATGCTGCCGCCCATCATGCCCATGCCGCCGCCCATCATGCCGCCGCCCAAGCCACCGCCGATGCCGCCCAAGCCGCCGCCAAGCCCGCCGCCCAAGCCGCCGAGCCCGCCACCCAAGCCGCCGCCACCCAGGCCGCCGCCGTAGCCACCGCCACCCAAGCCGCCGCCGCCGCCGTAACCACCGCCGCTCAGCGATTGACCCAACGACTGGCCCATCATGAGGCCTTGTATGCCGCCGTATTGAGCCGGCGCACTGACGAGGTCCGTGACGTCATAGACGCGGGGCACCATTTTGTCGGGCAGCGTATCGAGCGTGGCGATGACGATCACGCCCTCATCCACCACATAGTTGAGTTCGGCAAAGTCACTGGAAACGTTGGCCAGCAAAACCTCCAGCGCCTTGCGAACCTTGACGCCCATCAGCGGGTCCATCTGGGCGGGGGTGGTAGGCTCGACTTCAGCCATATCCGTCAAATCCTTCCAATTGGGTTGGATAAGCAACGGAGGCTTCACTGAGTTCTTGATCTGGTTCAGCACGTCACTGAAAGACGTCTGCGGGGTAAGGTTCGGCAGATTAATCGTCTCCTCCAGGCGTTCGTACACGTTGGCGTCCACCGGGTCCAGTCCAATGGGCTTGTCCGGCACGCGCGTCGGTTTCTGTACAATCTCACGCCAGTTCTTCGGATAGGTTAGCTCGTCGGCATAGGGGATCGTTGACTCTTCGTTCTTCAAGAAGACTTCTGCTCTCTGCTTGTTCGATTCCTTCTGCACCTCCAATTGCTTACGCCAGTAGATCGTGTCTTCAAGGGTCTGCTTGAGTGACAGCGCCTCGTCGTTCTGCGGATCCAGCGCCAGCAAACTGTCCAGTTGACCGAGAGCCGCGTCATACCGCTGCTGCTTCTGGTACGTCCGCGCGTTTTGCATCAACTCGGCGATTCTGTTCTGCCTTTCGACGTCCATTTGCTCTCTTAACCGGCGCTGAGCTTCCGTCGCCGCCTGCTGTTTCTGCTGGGCCAGTCTCTGAGCCTCTTGCTTTTGCTTGGCGGCAATCTCTTCATTTACCGCGTTGAGCTTACTTGTATACTCCTCGTAGAGCACGTCGCCGAGATGAATCTGATTCTCATTGACAGTAAACAGAGCCTTGTCTATCGCCTCTTTGGCCTGGGCGAATTGGCCCTGGCCCATGAGAGTGCGCGCTTTGGCAATGGCGTTGTTCACAACGGTTTGCGTGTAGTCGCGAATGATGTTCCTCGTGCGCACGACCTGATCGATGTAGCTCACCTGGCCCTGTCCGGGCGCAGCAGCAGGCGCCGCGCTAACGTTCTTCATCGTGCTCGGCGTGGGGGCCGACGGTGCGACTCGTTCAGGCTCGACGAGCTCGGAATCCGCTGGTTGCGACTCGGCCAGTTTCGACTGCACCAATTCCGGCTGCGGGTTCTTCGGCTCGACGGACTTCGGCGCAAGAGCAACCGCTGCCGCGTCTTCCGTCCCTACTTCGACGGGCTTCTGCCCAGCCTTAGGAGGCACAACCTTGTCGATTTCAGTCAGATAGCCTTCTATCGTCTTTTTCATGGCTGGAGGAATCGAACCGCTGTTCGCGACCCTAACTAGACCGTCACGGGCTTCCTCGAACCGGCCGGCGCGGTAGAGCTTCATGCACGCCCGATAGATGTCTGCTATCTGTTCGTCGTTATCCCTTCGTGTTTCATTCGGGGTCCTAAGACCTTGCGCGATCTTCTCAAGCTTCTCCGCCGCCAGGAGCTTCCTGGCTTGGCCCGCCACGGAATCCTTCTGATTGTCGG
>JARRQQ010000193.1:0-9722 GCA_037381725.1 Sedimentisphaerales bacterium | reverse complement strand
TGTTCGAGGACGACTTTATCGAGCTGTACAATCCTCACCAGGCTCCCGTGGATCTGAGTGACCTGTACCTAACGGACAATCCGATTACACAGCCTCACAAATCCCGGCTCGGCCCGCTGAGCTTCATTGCCGGGGAGGGCTTTGCGATGTTCACCGCCAATGAGAACGACCGGCCTGGCCACGTGGATTTCAGGCTGTCGCCCGACGGAGAGATGATCGCCCTGGTGGACGCGGGTTTTAACGAGATCGACAAAGTGATCTACAGCCCGCAAACAACCGATGTCTCGTATGGCCGGGTACCGGACGGCGCAGAAAGCTTCGGATTCTTCGATTTGCCGACTCCCGGCGTCGCTAATCCATCGAGCGGATCGGCGACGGTTAACATTGTAACGCTGGCGCCCGAGGACGCCGACAAGCGCGTGCTGGTCCCGGCGCGAGATATGGGCGGAGCGTGGACCGAGCCTGATTTCGATGACTCGAACTGGACCCTCTGCGCGGGCGGCGTCGGCTACGAAAGGTCCTCGGGCTACGAAGACTACTTCACTCTGGATCTGGAACCACAGATGTACGGCGGTAACACCACTTGCTATATCCGCGTTCCGTTCAACGCGACCGCCGACCAGTTGGCGGGCCTGAGCGAGCTGACGCTGAGGATACGTCGGGACGACGGGTTCGTCGCGTATCTGAACGGCGTCGAGGTGGCCAGACGCAATTTCACCGGCACGCCCGCGTGGGACTCTCGCGCCGATGGCAGTTGTTCCGATGCCGAGGCGGTCGCCTTTGAGAACGTGGATATGTCGAACTTCATCGGCACTCTCGTGCGAGGCGAGAACGTGCTGGCGATTCAGGGCCTGAACAGATCTGCCACCAGCTCCGACTTCCTGATCAGCGCTGAGGTGGGAGGCGGGATCGCGGTCGTTGAGAGTCCAAGTCTGCCGGAGTTTGCCAAAGCCCGGGAGCTACTGGCCGGCTTGCGCGTGAGCGAGCTGATGTACCACGCCGCCGGCGGCAACAATCTCGATTACATCGAGTTGGAGAACATCGGCCAAACGACGCTCGATCTTACTGGCGTTCGCCTCGCCGATGGAGTAGACTTTACTTTTCCCGAGACGACACTCGAAGCCGGACGGCACGTGATCGTTGCCGCCGACGCAGCGGCCCTTTGGGCCACCTACGGCACGAGCATCAACGTGGCGGGCGAATACTCCGGCAACCTGAGCAATGACGGGGAGAAGGTCGTCTTGCAGCTCCCACTGCCTTTGAAAGCGGCGATCTTGCGGTTTGAATACAGCGACAGGTGGTATCCCGACACCGACGGCGATGGCTACTCATTGGTGATGACCGATCCGGATATCCATCCCGCTGCCTGGGGCCTGCGTGAGAGCTGGTCTTCGGCCGCACCATCGCCCGGACGATGACTCATCGACGGGCGGAATTTGCTAATGAGTTGAAAAGAAAGAGTTTACAGCTTCTATGCTTGACAAGAGGCTGGATGATCTGGTATAAACGGATATGGTTGCTCTGCTAGTGTCCGGAGCGATTCTGAGGAGTTTTTCGTTTTTTGGAGGAGGTCTTTTTCGACATTGGCCATAAATGCGCGGACGGCATAGATCATCCCGGAACAAATTGTGAAACAGGTGCATTTGTCTCGTCCTGAATTGTGATCTCTGCCTTCAGTTGTACCGGCAACTCTGTTGATTCTTGAAGAAAGGAGGTGAGGCCCGAAAATAAGGGCGTACATTTTCCATCCCGCATCCAGAATACGAGGGTGCAGGAGACGTGACAGAAGGCGAAGATCCTCGTCGTTCAACATTATTTAACCTTTTGTAAGGAGGAATATTATGTGTAAGAAGTTTGTTCTGTTGGCTTGCTTTGTTGCGATGCTGGGCCTAGTCGGCGCAAAGCCGGCTCTCGGCGCTGCGTTGTGGGAGGGCAGAATAGCAAGCCAGAATGATGACGCGGAAGAGTCGATCACCGACGGCGGAGCCATAGACCTGGGCAGCAGCGATCTGGAGATGCCTTACGAGAACGCTGGCCAGGACAACAACCAAATCATCGGCCTTCGCTTTGTGGATGTCGCTATCCCGAAGGGCGCCGTTATTGCCGACGCCTACGTGGAGTTCACCTGCGACGAGACAAAGGATGGCACCCTGCCCGTCAGTCTTGTCATTGACGGCCAGTTGGATCCCGACGCCGGGGCGTTTACGGACGCCGTCAACGACATCAGCAGCAGGCCCCCGACCGCAGCCCAGGTCGTATGGGTTCCGGCGGAGTGGACCACGGAGGGCCAGAAGGACCAGACCGTCAATATCGCCTCCATCATCCAGGAGATCATCAATCAGGAGGGTTGGGCCGAAGGCAATGCTCTGGTGCTGTTTGTTCGCGACGATGCCGCCAATCCCTCCCAGGGAACGCGGGGCGCGGAGTCCTACAGCGATTCGGCTAACGCCCCGCTGCTGCACATCGCCGTGGCGGACTCCGTGGACATTCGGGTCGCCGACGGCGCCGACGACGCCGAAGAGCATCTCGATGACGGCGACATGGACATCACCAGCAGCGACCTGGAGTTGCCTTATGAAGACGCTGGCGATCCCGCTACGGACGAACAGGCCGTCGGCCTGCGATTCCTGGACGTTCCCATGGATCAGGGCGGAAAGGTTCTCAGCGCGTACATCGAGATCGAGGTAGACAAGGTCGATAAAGAAGGCAGCCAGGCGCCGGTCAATCTCGTCATCGAAGGCGAGCTGACTCCCAACGCCGCTCCGTTTGAGGAGGTTGCGGGCAACATTTCGGCGAGAGCAACGACCGCCACCAAGGTGAAATGGTCCGTGCCGGAATGGACCGAGCAGGATGCGAAATTCCAGAGTCCTGACGTTTCCGCTGTCATTCAGGAAATCGTGGACCAGGAAGGTTGGGAAGCCGGCAATGCGATTGTCCTGATCGTTCGGGATGATAAGGACAATCCCTCGACAGGACTTCGAGAGGCTGAATCTTACGACGGTGAAATAGAAGCCGCACCCCTGCTGCATATCACAGGTGCGCTGGCTATCGTCCGAACAGCCTCAGAGCCCGTTCCGGCGGATGGCGCCGTTGGCGTTTCCGCCATCCCCGCCCTCAGCACTTTTGTCAGTGCGGATGTCCCCAAGGCTATTCCGGATTGGGGTTGGAACACACAGAAGAATGCCGATGGAGAAGTCACCTCCACCTTGAGTGTGCCCGATTCGGTAACGATCAAGGACCTCAATGTCGAGCTTGACATTACGATGCCCGGCGGCAGCGACGCCGACCTGAACGCGTACCTCACGTCCCCTGACGGCAAACAAGTGAAGCTTTTCGACGATGTCGGTGTGTACACGTCCAATTTCACGAACACCATTCTCGACGACGAAGGGTCCACGTCCGTCACGAACGGCAAAGGGCCATTTACCGGGATATACAAGCCTGAAGGTAAGCTGTCTGATTTCAACGGTCGTGACACCGAGGGCACCTGGAAGCTGAAGATTGTGGATGATTGGCCCGGCGGGCCCGGAACACTGAATTCATGGCGCGTGGTCGTAGAAAATCCTATCATGGTGAGCTGGCTGCCCGGTTTCGATGCGGCGTCGCAAGATGTATACCTCAGCAGTAGCTTTGCGGACGTGAACGATAACGTCGCGCTGATCGGCACCGTTCCGGGTGACGCTGGCGCGATTGACGTCGGCAGTCTTGAGATCGGCACAACGTATTATTGGCGTGTCGACACCATCGCAAGCGACGGCGCGTTACACGTCGGTGCTATCTGGAGCTTCAGCACGCCGATCGGCAATGTTGAGTTGAATCAACGGATCGCCAACGGCGATGATGATCTCGAAGAGCGGCTCGATAGAGACGGGGAGTTGGATATAGGCAGCTCCGATCTCGAAATGCCTTACGAAGATGAAGGCCAGGGCGATCTTCAGATCATAGGCTTACGGTTCGTCAATGTCGACGTTCCCGTGGGAGCCTCGATCATTGAGTCGTACCTCGAATTCGAGGTGGACGAAACCAAGGGCGGCACGGAGCCGGTCAATGTGATCATTGATGCTCAACTAAGTCCGGATGCCGAGCCGTTCGTCGATGAGCCGTACAACGTCTCGAACAGGACCTTTACGGAGACGGTCGTACCCTGGTCGATACCCGAATGGACCGTGACCGATGAGAAATTCCAGACGCCGGACATCACGGCTCTCATCGAGGAGGTCATCAATCAGGAAGGTTGGGCTGCGGGCAACGCCGTTGTGTTCTCGATCCAGGACGATCCGTGCAACCCCTCTCTAGGTATTCGATGTGCGGAGTCCTATAACGGCGAACCCAGCGCCGCGCCGTTGCTGCACGTGGCCGGAGTCACTGAGGCTGCGATGAATCCCAGCCCGGCTAACGGCGCCGTTGACGTGGTCCAGCAAACGATCCTTAGCTGGTCGCCGGGATTCACAGGCATGTCGCGCGACGTGTACTTCGGCACCAGTAGCAATCCTCCGAAATTGGCGAGGACGACGGGAACCACGTATGACGTCGGAAAGCTTGCCGTAAGCACCACATATTACTGGAAGATTGACGAGTATGACGTCAACGGCAAAAAGCATCCCGGTCCTGTCTGGAGCTTTACGACGGTAATCGGCGAGGCGACGAATCCCTACCCGGCCAATAACGCGACGGCTGTACCCATCGACGTCGTCCTAAGCTGGACGCCGGGAGGAACCGCGGTTTCGCACGATGGTTACCTCGGCACTACCGATCCGCCGCCGTTCTTGGGCAACACCACTGAAAACTCCTTTGACACGATGGAAATCGGTGGGCTTGAACCGGGCACGACGTACTACTGGCGGCTGGACGCTGTTGAAGCCGACGGGACCGTACACGTCGGCGAGGTGTGGAGCTTTACGACGATAGCACTGACGGCATCCGACCCCAGCCCGGCCGACGGCGCCACCGACGTGGCCACTGACGTCGAGTTGAGCTGGACGCCGGGACTCGACGCGAAGCTGCATGCCGTATACTTCGGCGACGACCCTGACACGGTCGCCAACGCCGATGGAGCAGCTCCGATGCCCTTTACCACCTTCAATCCCGGACCGCTCGAGGCGGGAAAGACGTACTACTGGCGCGTCGATGAGGTCAATCCTCCGACGACAACAAAGGGTGACGTCTGGAGTTTCGCGACAGCCGAACCCGAACCGGCGTTATAGACATGGAATGTCGATAGGAGTCGAGCCGGTGTGATCGATTCACACTGACGCAGGAATTGATTTGGGGCCTATGCGGAATGATTTCACATAGGCCCCTTTTGACTGTCGATTTATGACTTACGATTTTCGATTGTATTTTGGTCGGCAATCGCAAATCACAGGCCCGACGTCTCGAGTTTGAACACGATGGCCAGGTCGTCGACCTTCTCGCGCGGCGTATGGACCACAAGCCCGGACGGCTTCCGCTCCCACGTAATGCGATCGCGCGTTCCGAGCATCGAAACATCGCTGACCTTGACGTTCCGGGCCTTGCCGTCCTCGCCGAACATCTTCATCGTGATCGCCTTGTCCTCACCCGGCCAGCCGAGAATCAGGGCGTACACCGTATTGCCTTTGCGCGTATAGCGAATGTCTTGCGCCCCGTAGCTGCCCCGCATCCTGGAGAAGCCGCCGCCTTTCTGCATCTGGGTCGGCCCCTCTCCGTACTCGACAAAGGGACGCGTGCCGTAAATCGCCTCGCCGTATTTCGAGAGCCAATCGCCCATGCTCAACAAGATCTGTTGCTGGTTGCCCGGAATCGTGCCGTCCGCTTTGGGCGAGATATTGAGGAGCAATTGCCCGTTCTTGCTGACAATGTCGATGAGCGTGCGGAGCACCTGGGCCGTCCCTTTGATCTTGAGATCGTGCGTGTAGCACCAACTGCCCCGGCTGATCGTGTCGTCCGTCAGCCAGACGAAGTCGGTCAGTTTGTCCGCCCGCCCCTTCTCGTAATCGTCCAGCGCCACGTCACGCGGCAGGTCGTCCTGCTTGAACGTCACGACCACCTCCTTGCCCGATTCGGCGGCCTTGTTGAAGTAGTGGGCCAGATACTCCATCTTGACCTGATCGGGTATCTCGTTCAGCCAGGAATCGAACCACATCAGGTCCGGCTGATACTTGTCCACCACCTCGATCAGCTTGCCCTTCCACATCTTTAGGAATTCTTCACGCGGCATGTAGCCATACATAATCGCCCTTTTCGGATCGCCGAGCAGCGATGGAAAATCCCTTTTGACGAACTCGTAGTGGCCCGTCCAGATGAGCTTGCCGTTTTTTTCGATCTGATGGAGGTTGTTTCTGGCGTGATGGAAGCTCATAACGAACCTCATGCCGCGCTTCCGGATGGCCCGGGCCAGCTCGCCCGCAATATCCCGCTTCGGCCCGGCGTCCATCGCGTTCCACGGGGTCAGGTCGCTATCCCACATCGAAAAACCGTCGTGATGTTCTCCCACCGGTCCGGCGAAGCGCGCTCCCGCCTTCTTAAACAACTCGGCCCATTCGTCGGGGTCGAACTTCTCCGCGCGGAACATCGGCACGAAATCGGGATAGCCGAATTTCGCCGGGTCGCCGTACGTCTCGACGTGATGTTTGTACTCCGAGCTGGCGCCGCTCTTATTGTACATATTCCGCGGGTACCACTCGCTGCCGAAAGCGGGCACGCAATAGACGCCCCAGTGAAAGTAGATGCCGAACTTGGCGTCGCGAAACCAATCGGGCGCGGGATTGTGCTTCTTCAACGATTCCCAATCAGCGGTATAGGCCGGAGATTGATCGTTACCCCTCGCAGCCGATTGACCCCACCCGCCACTTAATAAAGCCATCGTCGCCGCCAGGCAGATAATGCGTGTCATTAGTTTGGCCATCTTTGACTCCTTCCAATGTTACTTGGGCAATCTAACAAAACCCGGCTTGTCATTCCGAGCACGGCCGAGGAATCTATTAGAATAGCTCTGCGAAGCGGTTCTTTATTCCCCAGCAACGGTTTAGTTAGAGCCCATTAGCCAAAAAGTGTTCGAGGAAAAGGTATATCTGTTCATTTGATTCAGGGGTCGGAGAATGACCCTCGCGGCTGGTCAGCGCCACCCTGTTCGTATAGCCGAGAAGCTTGTTGACCTTAACGGCGCGATTGAGGGCTTTCCAGCGCGCGGGCCGGTCCTCCGCACCGCCGGAGACCAGAAACGGCCTGGGCGCCATCAAGGCGTGCAGCTCGTGGAGGTCGTGCCCATCGACGTTGGGACGGGTCTCGTCGAAGACAATCCCCGGATCGGACCAGACGCCGCACGCGAACTTCTCGTAGAGGCACGAGGCGAACATGGCCCATTTGCCGCCGTACGAATGGCCCATGACGCCGATGCGGTTGGGATCGACCTCGGGCAGCTCGGCCAGCGCCGTATGGCAATTGGCGGCGACGTAGGCCAGCGCCGAGAGCGGCTGAAGCGGGGTCTTGTCGCCCCAATCGTACAGAGGCTTGTACGGCGCCTTCAAACTGGCGAACTCCGGCGTCCCGATTGAGAGCGCCACGAAGCCCCGCTTGGCTAACTGATAGCCGAAGTCGCGTAACTCCCTGCCCAAACCTATGCCTGTTTTCGCATCATAATAGACTACTAGTATGGCTGGTGACGACTTCGCGCTATCGGGAACGAGCAAGTAGCCATCGACCGTTTGTCCGCCCGGTGCAATCTCCACGCGAACCTTGTGCTGGGTGAAGTTGTCGCGGTGCTCTTCCGCGAGATATTCGATTTCGGGCTTGTCGATCAAAGGCGGCCAGTCTCCAAGGTAGCCCCGCCACGTTTTTAGAATTTCCCGTCGGCGTCGCGGCCAGTCCGCCGGCGTCTTGACCTTCGTACCGTCGTCAAAGATCAGAGGCGACTCGTACGTGCCGAAATCACCCGCAAATTCCGCAGGCGGACTGAAAAACGGAGCGATCTTTTCCGGAATCCCGTCCACCCCCGCGCGGGCCGCCCGGCCCAGGTTCGGCAACGCCAACAGAACAACAGAAAGCAAAATAGACAGCCTCATCCTACTCACCATCCAATGAAATTTCTCAAGACAACGTTATTAAGTACAACACCGACTTCAGCAGTACCTACTATAACCAATTTCCTCTCATCTGGCAATTTCCTTGAAGTGGTTCGTCGTTTCGCCCGGTTCCACAGTGGAACTCGCAGCCCCATCGCATGTAACAAGTCAATCCGTGTCACCCCCATGACTTTCGAGTAGACTCAACAAAAGAAGGGCTGGTGCTCAATGCCAGCCCTCTCTGTATGTGGGTGCGATCTTAGCCTCAAAACACTGAACTAAGGAGCAACAATATTAAAACCACCTAACCATTCCACACCATCATCGATGCGCGTCACCGTTACAGGACAGGTCCCAATTGCGGCGTTACTCGCAATATCGATGGTCACGTTTAACGTGTTATTGTCGACCTTCACGACACTGTCAATACTGATACCGGCACAATCAAAGGCTACCGTTGCCCCTGTCCCCAGAGCAATACCGTCTCCGGTAATGGTCAACAAGAGGTCGTTGGTGCCTTGCACGCCTGAGGTCGGAGTAATGGATACGATATCGCGAACCGTTGTTTCGACACCTTCGTAGAACCGTAGCTGCAACAGCTTCAGGCCGTTGTTATCATAGTCCCAGAAATAGTCCTGAAGAGTATCATCAAACAGCGGAACTCTCTCGAATGCATACGTGTCATCCGCCGTACCCGCAATTCCGTCTGGGCCGGCATCTACCCACACGTAAGTGTAGATGTAGAGCAGTTCCTCGGTGACGTTCTCGAACTTCTGATGTCCCTTCGTTCGCTCGACGGCCAGGACACTGACGGAATACACTGTTATGTCGTCGGCGGTCCCCAATACGCCGTCGGGACCCGGGTCGGTAGCACCGGTGGTCATTTTCGCCTTGCCGTTCGGCTGTCCGAGAGGGCGGGCAAAAACGGAATACCACGTTGTGCCCGTGTTGTCAGGATCCGCGGCTGGCAATTGGAATTTGGCGCCGCTGCCGCCCGTCCCGTTGCGATCCAGCACCTCGAAGCTTTCGCCCTCCGGGGCCTCTGCCAGGCTAATCTTCGACTTGCCTTCCAGATCGACGAAGATCGTATGCCCACTGGTGCCGGTCATATCGGCCGTTTTGCGATTCTGTACGCCGATGATGTTCAGATTGTAGTGTGCACCGGTCAGTTTGGTTCCATCTTCGGTCGTGATGGCTGACGCTGCGCTCACAACCATAGTTACAATCAGTATTTCAATGATCAGACTTTTCATCGTATCTTCTCCTTTGGATTTTGTTTGAAATTGATCCAATTCACAGCTTCGTTCCGCCTGCTCGGTTACCCACGAGAGATCTTGACGCTCATCGGCAGCAGGTTATGATCCATCCTTTCGCATCAATTCCTTTCTTCCCATAGAACAAAGTACCACTTCCTCATTTCCGTATAAGCGCACTGACAGCCCTCTCTCCGCGGCCGTAGTATTACCTCCTTTCTCTCACAAAGAGTAGTCCCTCTACTCCGCGGCCTTACAAGTGCGCCAAACGGTCCTTTCGCCGAAAAAACGCCGGAATCAACGGTTACTTACCCTGCAACCATCTACCCGATTCGGGAAAAGCTTAAAACGACAACCCCACAATCTAACCACCCCAGTGCAATTGAAACTCCATCCTTCAGCGGGGAAACCTACCATGATGGTAAGG
>JARRQQ010000192.1:0-8722 GCA_037381725.1 Sedimentisphaerales bacterium | reverse complement strand
CGAATGAAGCTATCGACCCGGTATGCAAAATGGTCGTTCAGGCCAGTCAGAACAGCTACACCTGCGAACGCGAGGGCAAACGTTATTACTTCTGCTCGGCTCGATGCAGAGATGAGTTCGTACACAGTTGGGCAAACCAAACATGAAAAATCACGATTTACGAATGCGGATCGGGATTATAGAAATATCTATAATAGGCTGGCTCGTAGCTGCCACCATTGGACCGATTCACAATTTCGGTAGCGAAAAATAAACACGATGGAAAATAATCTCATAAAAAATACGATTGATCCTATATGTGGCATGGGGGTAGACTCGAATCGTTTTTCAGCAACCTACAACGAGAAGACTTACCTCTTTTGTTCGCAGGGTTGTAAGGACAAATTTGAGGTTGAAACCGAGCGATACGAAAAAGAGGGCGAATACGACCTTCTTATTATAGGAGCGGGCCCGGGCGGATTGACGGCCGCTGTTTACGCGTCCGTGATGCGGCTACATACTTTTCTCATCAGTCAGGACGTCGGCGGGCAAGCCATTGACAGCACAAAGGTCAAGAATTACATGGGCTTCGACTTCATAACCGGGCCCGAGCTCGTCGAAAAATTCAGAGATCAGTTTCTCCATCGCCATTATCTCGAACACGTCATGGACGAGGTCACCGGCATTGTCCCTGTCAACGGGTACTATCAGGTCACGACGCGGAGCAAGAGGAGCTATCAGGCCAGAGCAGTCATCGTTGCCACGGGCATGAAAAGGCGGAAACTGGGCATACCGGGTGAGCAGCGGCTTTTGCGCAAGGGAGTGTCACACAGCGCGTTACAGGACACGTCGCTGTTCGCGGGAAAACCCGTCGTGGTGGTGGGCGGCGGCAACTCAGGGGTGCAGACCGCCCGAGGGCTTCTGCAATCCGGCTGCAAAGTGACACTCGTTGAAAAGGCCAACGTCACCGCCGACCCTTCTGAGATCGAACTACTATCCCGAAATCTGGATTTCGAAATGCTTGACCGGCATGACGTCACTGAAATCTATGGCGAGGAAAGCGTTGAAGGTGTGGAGGTTCAGTTCCTTGGTGATTTGGCTAAACGGAGAATTCCATGCGCAGGCGTTTTCATACAGGTGGGGCTGATCCCCAATACGGAGTTTTGTTTGGGTTTGCTTGACATCAATGACAAAGGCGAAATCAAGATCGGGCCGGACTGCTCAACGAGCGCCGAAGGAATATTTGCCTGTGGCGATGTAACCGAGATCTCCGGAAAGAGGATTATTATCGCTTCCGGCGAAGGCGCTAAAGCCGCATTGAGCGCCAAGCAATACTTGGCACGAATCGGAGAGACTATCAAGCAATAGGAGTGGGATACTATGGCGGCAAAGATCAAAGACCCCGTTTGCGGGATGGAGATAGACAAGAGTAAGGCCGTGACGTTGCGCCAGGACGGCCAGGTTCACTACTTCTGCAGCGACAAGTGCAAGAATCAGTTCCAGGCTCACGGCGGTGCCGCTGACGAACACAAGATGCACGGTGAGCACGAACACGCCGGGCACGAAATGCACATGGCTCATGCCGGCCACGAAATGCATGGTGGGCACGCGGGCCACGGTGGGCACATGGGACATCACGCCCACATGGTCGCGGACTTCAGACGTCGCTTCTGGGTCTCGCTCGTGTTGACGGCCCCCGTCGTCATTCTGTCACCGATGATCCAGAGCGTGTTGGGATTGCGGGAAACTTTGCGGTTCGCCGGCGACAGCTACCTTCAGTTCGCCTTCGCCAGCGTCATCTTCTTCTACGGCGGCTGGCCCTTCCTTAAGGGTCTGTACAACGAGCTTAGCAAAAAAGAGCCGGGCATGATGACCCTGATCGCGTTGGCGGTGAGCGTGGCCTACGTCTACAGCAGCGCCGTCGTGTTCGGCCTGACGGGTAAAGTCTTTTTCTGGGAGCTGTCGACCCTGATCGACGTGATGCTGCTGGGCCACTGGATCGAGATGAAATCCATCATGGGCGCGTCCAGGGCGCTGGAGAGCCTAGTACAGCTCATGCCGGCCGAAGCGCACCGCGTGACCAAAGCCGGGGGGACCGAGGACGTGGCCGTCAGCGACTTGCAGCCCGGCGACCGCGTGGTCGTCAAGCCGGGCGAGAAGGTTCCTATCGACGGTCGGATTACCGAAGGGCGCACCAGCATCAACCAGGCCATGCTTACCGGCGAGAGCCAGCCGGTGGAGAAGACCGAAGGCGCCGAGGCCATCGGCGGCTCGGTGAACGGTGAGGCCGCCTTCACGATGGAGGTGCAGAAGACCGGCGATCAGACCTATCTATCCCAGGTCATCGAGATGGTGCGCAAGGCTCAGGAGTCGCGCAGCCGGACCCAGGACATTGCGAATCGCGCTGCCTTGTGGCTGACCATTATCTCGCTGAGCGTCGGTGGTATCACGTTAGCCTTCTGGCTGATCTTCGGCAAGAGCTTCGAGTTCTCTCTCGAACGGATGGTCACTGTGATGGTCATCACCTGCCCGCATGCGCTCGGGCTGGCGGTTCCACTGGTCGTGGCGGTCTCCACGGCGATCTCCGCAGCCAGTGGTTTGCTGATCCGCGATCGTTCGGCCTTCGAGCGGGCGCGTGACGTGAACGCCATCCTGTTCGACAAGACCGGTACGCTTACGGAAGGGCGTTTCGGCGTGACCGACGTCGTGACGTTAGGCAAGCAGGATGAGAATGAGCTGCTCAAACTAGCCGCTTCGCTCGAAAGCCAGTCGGAGCATCCCATCGCCCGGGGAATCGTGGACGAGGCCAAGCAGCGGAACATCGAGTTTCCCGCACCCAGGCAGTTCAAGGCCATCCCGGGCAAGGGAGCGCAGGCGACCGTGGCTGGACGAACGATCAAGGTCGTCAGTCCAGGCTACCTCGAGGAAAAGAATCTGTCCTTGAACAACGACAAGCTGCGTGCGGTCGCCGAGCAGGGCAAGACCGTCGTTTACGTGCTCGTGGAAGAAAAACCCGCCGGCGCAGTCGCCCTGGCCGACGTCATCCGGCCGGAATCGCGCGAGGCTCTGCGACGGCTCAAGGAGATGGGCATCCAGACGATGATGATTACCGGTGACGCCGAAGCCGTGGCCAAGTGGGTCTCGAAGGAGCTGGATCTGGACGACTATTTCGCCCAGGTGCTCCCCGATCAGAAGGCGGACAAAGTCAAAGAGGTTCAGAATCGCGGCCTGGTGGTGGCAATGACCGGGGACGGTGTTAACGATGCTCCAGCCCTCACACAGGCCGACGTGGGCATCGCCGTCGGCGCCGGGACCGACGTGGCCATCGAATCGGCGGACGTGGTCCTGGTCCGCTCCGACCCTCGCGACGTCACGGCGATCATGCGGCTGGCCCGCGCCACCTACCGCAAGATGGTTCAAAACCTCCTTTGGGCTACCGGTTATAATGTTATTGCCATCCCTCTGGCGGCCGGCGTTCTGTATCACTATGGAATTATCCTAAGTCCCGCCATAGGCGCCGCGCTGATGGCCCTTTCCACGGTTATTGTTGCCATCAACGCCAAATATCTGCGCGTCGAACGAGCCGAGCATGACTCCGCCATTTCTTCAAACGAGTAGTATTGCGTCAAAGCTCAAACAGGGAAATTGTCATTGCGAGGAGCGACGCGACGAAGCAATCTCAAGACGATACCCGGATTGAACACGAAGGCGACCCGGAGGGCGTGACAATCGGCCACGTCCGGCAGAATCCGGATCAGGCCACCGCTGGAAGACAGCACGCGGATTTGACTATTCCTCTGTGGGTGGGAGCAAAAGGGCTTTGGTACTTCTTCGGGAAAGAGTAATTACAGGCCGCCGCCGTTTTTCTCCCAGATGTCTCGGCGGACCACCCACATGCCCGGGCGATACGGTTTCTGCTGGGCGTACTCCGGGATCCATACATTGCTCTTATGCATAGCTTCGACGTGGCCGTCGTAGAAGGCGAGGTTGGTGGCGTCGTTGTGGCGGTACATCGTCGGACCGCCACATCCGGCGGCCTTGTAATCATTGACCGTGCCGTCCTGGCCGAGCACGTCCCAGCCGTGGATGTAGTCGGCTCCTTTCCACTTGCTCCACCAGTCGTGCGCCTCATTGAACTGCATTTTCTGGGCCGGGTGCTGAATCGTGGACATCTTGTATCCCAGAACGTCCATTTCCATTGTGGCGGTCCAGGATGGCGAGCCGATGGACGGGTAGAAGTCTTCGATGTTGTAGCCGTAGCTGACGAGCGTGCCGGTCGTCGAGCCTGACTCGACGTCGTAAGAGTGGAGCCACGCCTTTTGCTGGTCGCTGGGACACTTGTACTTCTTGGGCGTCTGGACAGTCGAAAGGCCCGGCTCCGTCGAGTCGTAGCCGATGTACTTGCGGAACGGGTCGTTGGACGTCCAGAGCGTCGTTCCCGTGGCCGTGATAAAGCGGCAGGGCACGACCCAGTCGTCGTTGTTGGCCACATACAAGCCGTTCGCAATAGCCAGGCTCCGCATATTGCCGGCGCATTTCATCTTGCGCCCCTGGTCCCTTGCCAGATTCAAAGCTGGCATGAGGATGGCCAAGAGAATTGCAATCACGGCGATGACCAGGAGCAGTTCAATTAGTGTGAAGGCTTGGCGTTTCATCTCTGAACTCCTTCTGTTGCTCGAAAGAAGTTGTCGCGTCACTTCCATCTTCTGTCGTTCCCACAGAAATTCCTCACCGTTATTATAACACCTTCCGGTCAGGCAGCCAAAAGAATCTTGAAAGAAACTTCTTCTACATCACGCGGCGGCTCGTCGCTTGGTCTTTTCCTATAGATAAATAGGTAGCTCGCCTATTTCGATTATCTCCAAAAGCCCTATATCTGGTATGCAGGCGAAGTCGGAAAAGGAAGACCTTCTCCCGGCGGACGTCCTCGTGGGTTGGTTTCGGATGCAGGATGAGAAAGGTAAAGTCATGAACTTTGGCGAGAGAGTAGAACAACTGCTCAACGGGTACTGGGCACCGAAAACGCTGCGCCGTTTCACCAGGCAGGACGAAGCGGGGGAGTGTCCAATCGGCAGAATATTAAGCCCGTACGGTCAGGCTGATCTTCCGACGTGGCCGAAGCTCATTGTTAGCACAGTCTGAAGGTTTGGAGAACGTCTCATGCGCGTATTGCTGACCCAGCCCGTTTCCAATTTCGGTTTGAGAAACGTGGTCGGAATGAAGAGTCCGCCTCTTGGCCTGGCCTACGTTGGGGCGGCGGCCGAGCGTGTTGGCTGCGAGGTCAAAGTCATCGACAGCGCCAGCATCGGGCTTTCGAACCGCCAATTGATTGATCGTATCGTGGAGTATGAGCCTGATGTTCTTGGCGTTGGCACGACGACGATGGGCTACACGGAGGGCCTGTCTCTCGTATCGAGTGTTAAGGAGCGCAAGCCCCGGACCTTCACGGTGATGGGCGGCCCGCACGTAACGTTCACGGACGAGGAGACGCTCCGGCAGTGCGCCGGCCTCGATGCCGTGGTTCGAGGCGAAGGCGAGAAGACGTTCGAAGAACTGCTGATGGCCGTGCAGTCGCGGGCGTCTCTGTCCGCCGTCGAAGGACTGACGTACAGGGTAAACGGAGATATTACCCGCAATCCGGACCGGCCGCGTATCCAGGACCTCGACGCGCTCGGCTTTGCCGGCTACCATCTGCTGCCCATGGAGACGTACCACATGGGGCGCGGAAATCTGTTCGCGTGCATGATTACCAGCCGGGGATGCCCGTACGCGTGCAGCTTTTGCTCCTCGTCCAACCTGTTCGGAAAGAAATGGCGCTTCAGGTCGCCCGAACACGTTGTGGCGGAGATGGAGTACCTCAAAGACCGTTTCGGATGCCGGGAGGTCGAGATTCTCGACGATACCTTCACGGTCAGCCCGCAACGAGCCGATCGCATATGCGAATTGCTCATCAACAAGAAATGGGACCTTCTCTGGTCGGCGTCGTCACGTCTCGGGACGCTGACACTCGACATGGCCCGGAAGCTGAAGCGGGCGGGCTGTACGACGCTCTATCTGGGCTTTGAGTCGGCCTCACAGGAGGTGCTGGACTCGCTGTGCAAGGGCGTCAAGCTGGAAGAGGCATTCAAGACGATGGAGGTCGTGCACAAAGCCGGCCTCCGCGCCATCGGCTCTTTCATCCTCGGCTGCCCGGCGGACACCGTTGAAACAATCAAGAAGACCATCCGGTTCGCCCGCGCCTTGGCGCCTCGCTATGCGCAATTCACACTTCTGACCCCTTATCCGGGCACACCGCTCTACGGTCAAGCCCTGACAAGCGGCCTCATCGCTGACAATGATTGGACCAAGTACACGATCGTCGATCCAATCCTCAGGCATCCCAGCATCTCCGCCAGGAAGCTTAAGCGGTATGTGAACTGGGCGTACGTGAGCTTCTATCTTAGGCCCCGATATGTTTTCGACGAGCTGCGCGACGGCAGTTTTTACCTGGTACCGAGGGCCTTCAAGGCCTTCGTAGAGCATCTTGCGGGTCGCGTCTGATGCGAACGAATAGCTGCGTCTCTCTGCGGAAAAGAACCAGCTACACCGCGCAATGCGGCTGTTCATCCTTCGATATGAAAAAATCCCTGTCCGGAGTGGGTATTTTTTCGCGATTTACGCCAAGGAACTTTTGTCCGTAACTTCTTTTCAAGAAACGAGTTATCCGTACGGAGGCTGGATATTGAAGCGGGGTATCAAGGAAAACCCGTAGTCACCAGAGTTGACACGAGCTCTGCGGCGCAGTATAAATATGGAGTGTTTGCTTTTCTTGCGGTGGGGTCCCCGCCGACGCCTTAGCGTCCTGCTGCGGAAAGTGAACGGGTGACTGAATGGAGACAGGGTATGAAAAGGTCGGAAAGGCGTACACCCGATTCATATTGTGGGTGCGAAGAGCGCGCCAGCCCTGCCCGCACGCGAGTCAGAATCCATGTAGAAACCAAGTTATTTCTGAAAGGAGACCTAAAATGAGAACGTTAGTAGCGATGCTAGTAGTGTCTCTGGCGATTCTGTCCGCATCGTTTGCGGCGGATATTATGCCGGAGCCGATGTCGATCTACGTCGACGACGATGCCGCGGGCGATCCGGGTCCGCAGGACGCAACGATCAGCGATCCGAACGAGGATGGCTCACAGGAGCGGTTTCAGCGAGGACCCGATGCATGCGTATCCGATGATCGACGGTAGCGGTAAAGGCACGGTCGTAACCTTCGGCGCGGTGCCGGCCCCTGAGCCAAACGAAGCACCGATACCCGAGCCGAATGAAGCACCGATGCCCGAGCCGAATGAAGCACCGATACCCGAACCGAACGAGGCGCCGGCGCCAGAGCCCAATGACGTGGTCGCCATGGCCATGGATAGCGTTCCTCCGTATGCGGCAGTTCGCGGCCTTACGATCACGGGTGGTCTGTCGGATATGGGCAGTGCCATTCAATGTGTCGGCAGCAACGCCGTGGTTTCAAATTGCATCATCGTTGGAAACCGAACCACGAATCCCGACGACGGCGCCGTGGTCTATTTGGAGAACAGCAGTTGCATCATCGAGAACTGCACCATTACCGACAACTACGCTGGAGTAACCGGTGTCTCTGTCTATCAAACGGACAGTGACGTCACTATCCTGAATTCCATCATCCGGGATAGCGCAGCAGCGCAGATTCTGGTTGATTCCGACGACGTTGTCGGCAACGTCGACGATCCGTTGGACATGGCCGATTCGAGCGGCGACATCAAGCGCATTGAGGCTTCTGTGGCCGACGGTAACCTGAATCTGACGATGACGGTGTATGGTGTTATCGCGCCTTCGGTAGAGGAGACGCCGGAAGGTATGACCAATCGATACTACTACCATTGGATCCTCGATACGGACAACAATCCAGATACCGGCTACCTCAACGACGAGTATGAGGGGAACGCAACGAATCTCGAAACCCCCATTGGCGTTGATGTGTTGGTTCAATTCGGCTGGCGCGACGGCGCCACCAACGGCGTGTACGCGTACACCTTGGATCCATTGACCGGAGACGAGGTGGAACTGTTTCAGGACTACGAATACACGATTGACGGTGATACGATTCACGCGGTCATCCCGCTGGAAGATTTAGGACTGGAACTGGGCCAAACCATCGCGGTGTCCGGGTATCAGGAAGGCGCTTCCAACGATTGGCAGGTCGATTGGGTCGAGTCCTTTGAGCTGACGTTGGGACAGGGCAGCGTCGTCGATCCGGTCGTGACCTACAGCGACATCGAAGGCACATGGCCTGGAGACGGAAACATCGACGCCGATCCTCTTTTCGCTTACGCGGGCTACTGGGCCGACGGTGCCGATCCTAATCTGTTGGCAACTGAGCCGAACGATCCCAACGCCATCTGGATGGGAGGCGATTATCACGTGATGTCGGTCAGAGGACGTTGGGACCCGGTCCTCGCGACTTGGGTTAAGGACTCATCCCTCAGTCCGTGTATTGACGCGGGCGATCCGAACTCAGCCTGGGAGAATGAGCCCGAGCCGAACGGCGGACGAATCAACATGGGCGCCTACGGTGGAACGTCGCAGGCCAGCCTGACCCGAGTGTTGCGCACCCTGACGACGTCGTCTTACACCGGCGGGAGTGTCACCACGCCCGGCGAAGGTTCATTCACGTACGACGACGACACAGAGGCCAAAGTGGTCGCCACCCCCGAGAAAAACTACAAATTCCTTAGGT
>JARRQQ010000191.1:0-10149 GCA_037381725.1 Sedimentisphaerales bacterium | reverse complement strand
ATGTACGCGGACAGGTGTGATTTGGTTCTGATTCACGCATTCGACAAGCTTTTCCTTGAGCTGTGAGCCGAGGTACTCATGTTGACATTCTTTACCGCCTGGAGCCAGAGTTCTGTTGGTATCGTGTCAAAGGGAGTAAGCTTGCTCAATGAGGACCTGGATATAATTGGACTCTTGACACGCCTCCAAAGTCTAATTGACTCGCTTCAGCAGCTTGTCCATCAATCTGATGAAAATCATCAGCAAATGATGACGGAAGCTCTGGAAGCAGTCTATTCAGCTCTTGATGAATCTATTGTTGAAAGTCTGAGCCCCACCTGGACCCAACAATTGAAAAAAATTGGCTTCCATGAGTACCTCGGCTCACAGCTCAAGGAAAAGCTTGTCGAATGCGTGAATCAGAACCAAATCACACCTGTCCGCGTACATTTGAAGGTCAAGGAGTGGCATTCCATTATCGAAAGATTCAAAAGTGCAATTGAAGAAGTAACAAGAGCTTTACCTCAACTCAACATCGGTCGTGATGAACTTGAGCCAGGTCAGTGTGAACTCGGATTTCTGGTGCCGCGTGAAGTACTCCACAACCACTTCAGCGAATATGTAAAAGAGCTCAGGCAATTTGAACTCATCTTCCGCATGTTTTCTGAAATCACTACTGGAAAGGCCGAAGAATTTATAGTTCGCACGATTTCCAGCGATCTTGTTGTCTATGTCAATACTACTCCGGCAGTCGCCGCTTTAGTGGCAATGGTTCTTGAACGTATTATTACTGTCTATAAAGAACTTCTTAAGATTCGTAGACTTCGTAATGAGTTGAGCGCTCAGGAGGTCTCAGACGGGGAGCTCAAGTCAATTGATACGCATATCAACATCAAAATGGATAAGGCTATTGAAAAGCTGGCTCTGGAGGTTATGGCCGAATATTACAAGCCATCCTCTGTGGCCCGAAAGAATGAGCTTACGGATGCACTTCGTATCAGCCTAAATAAACTGGCCAACCGTATAGATAGAGGTTACAATATTGAAGTCCGTGTGGCAGAACTGCCGAAACAGGAGGTCGAAGAAGGACAAGATAACGTAGAACCAACAAAGACAATCCAGCATTTTGAGGCTATTAAGAAGGCAGCACCTAACCTCCAGTTTATTCGTTTGGAGGGTGAACCGGTTCTGAGTCTGCCGGAGGCTGCCACTCCAAGGAACACTCAGGTAAAAAGGAAGAAGAAGACAAAAAGGAGATGACAGACTGAGTCAAAGAGGATTTACCTGTTTCAAAGGTTTTGCGTTATAGCCGGTTAGTGACAACTCAGAGTCGTGAAGGGCAGAGTGAAAGCGTAAAGAGAACCTCACCTGAAATGTAGTAGCCAGTATTTGATCTTGTTTTGCTTCAGGGTGAACCGGACACGGATAGTCTTGAGTTAAGTGAGTTCCTTCCGTCGCCGGAAGCGTTTTCTTTCGGCCCTCGTCTTCTTGCGAAGGGCCAAAAGAAAACTTGTTTTGCAGGTTCATTTTGTCCATCGTCATCGTGTCAGCCTGCCTTGCGGGTGTGTCGTCTGGCCTGACGGGCCGCTGCCAGCTTGGCGTCACGGGCAGCGAAGATCTGCTCGGCCCGACTCCGGAGCTTATCGCGAGGCGTGATATAGCCAATGGCGCTGTGCAAGCGTTCGGTATTATACTGATGCACGTAGCCGTCCACAAGCCGCCGGGCGTCCTCCAGCGTCAACGGCGTCTTGGGCCGAAGACACTCGCGTTTGAGACTCTGGTACCAGCGTTCGAGTTTGCCGTTGCTTTGAGGATAGTACGGACTGGTGCGGACGTGGGTCATGCCGCCCAGGCGAATGAAGGCCTTGAAGTCCCTGGCGATAAAGGCCGGACCGTTGTCCGAGATAATCTGCGGACGGGCGTCCGGAAAAGCCTCTCTCGCCCGCTGCAGGACGATCCCCATGTCGGCCTCGGTCATGGATTCACGAATCTCCCAGTGAACGATAAATCGACTGTAGCCGTCCAGGACGGTGCATAGATAGTAGAACGTCCCGGCCACTTTGACATACGACATATCCACGTGCCAGTGGTCATGAGGCTTGAGAGGCTGTTGGAAACCGTTGCCTTTGCCGGACGTGCGGGCGTCGTTCCAACGTCGTAACAGGCCCGCTCCGGAGAGCACCCGATAGGCCGTGCTGGGACTGACGGCCACGACGTTGGCATCGAGCATCATGTAGGTGAGCCGCCGATACCCCTGGCCGGGATGGTCCAGAAAGTAATTCACAATCGCCTGCTTTTCCCAGTCCTGGAGCCAGAAGTCTCTGGGTATCCAGCGGTTATGCTCATTGACCTTGCCGTAGCGTTTTTGCCAACTGTAGAATTTGCTGCGGGAAATCCCGATCCACTGAATCAATGTTTGCTTGTCCATCTCGGCTCGTTCGCTCCAATACCTGACGTAATCCACAATCTCGTCTCGAACATCCGGCTGCGTCCAGGCGTCTTTTCAGCCCAGACCAAGCTCTTTTTTTAAGCACACGTGGTCCGCCGCCAGCTCGGCGATGACTTCATCCTTGTAGGCCAGCTTGGCCTTGAGCTGGGTCAGCCGTTTTTGAAGCGGCTTGTCTGAGCCGTTGCCGGGTCGTTCGAAGACGGCGGCCCCATGCTCGAAGAATTCCTTTTACCAGCGACAGAAGAGCGTCGGATGCAGGCCGTATTCGTCACAGAGGTCCGAGACCGGCTTGCGTTCGAGCAAGTGGACCCTGAGGATTTTGACTTTCTCCTGCGCTGTGCACCGTCGTCTTGTCTTCTTCATAGACATCTCCTTTCGATTTTTCAGCTACTAACATAATAGCTAAACCCAATCTATGAAATGTCCAATTCCGTCTGAAGCACTATAGATTGATTATGAAAAACCTAAAGGCTGATTGAATTAAGAAACTATATACTCCCTCGACTCGTTTGCAATCAGTTACCACAAGCTTAAAGTGTAAGATCAGAACATTTTTCTTTTCTGTTTTGCTTGCCTCTATTCTTCACTGTTTTGTTAGAGTCTGATGAAACACATCGAAGCGGTGAACATAGCACTGGCGAAGGAAGTTTGCACCGCAAATCGAATCGACATGTCAAACCTGACATTAACATGGAGTATATCTTGACAATGTCTATTACAAAACAGGGCGTTTGGAGTCGCAAAACCAGGAATTGGCTGGTGAATCATGGGATCGGTAAGGACGATATAACCTGTGTAGTGAGCAACGGGAACTACACGTTCTCTTGCTTGACGACGAGCGTTGGGCTGCAAAGGAGTGTTTCCTCACCTAACTCCCTTGAATGTCCTGTGGTTATCTCCAAAGGAATCTCAACGTAGCCGTCGACTATCGCGGCGCCCCCCCGTGTGACGTCACCGGCCCTCACAATCCCGGGAGAACGAAACCCGTCTTTTGCTGAAGACGAAAAACCATCTGCCATCGAGCACCTTCTCTCGCCCCGAAGACGTGCCTTCGTCAATGGAACGCCTCACGCACGGCTCACGTGTCGGGCGGACTTCTTCGCGGGACCATCCTTTGGCTATTGCCTTACCAGGAAAAGCCTAATTAAAACGACCTGGAATCGTGCCGAAGCATGTAGGCGTATGCTTGATGCTGACGCACGGGAGACAGTTTCCTTGGTACAAGCAAGCCAAACGTGGATGCGCATACGTGGCGCGTCCTTTGATGTAACTCTATTTAGTTTCTGCGCAAGCAGAAAGAAAGGAGACCCAGAATGGCGGTCGAAAAAACAATTGGCTCCAGCAGTCTTGTGGAAGTCGTGGACCGGATCCTGGACAAGGGCATCGTGGTCGATGCCTGGGTGAGGCTCTCGCTGGTCGGCATTGAGCTTCTCGCCATCGAGGCCAGGGTTGTGGCGGCTTCGGTTGAGACCTATCTCAAGTATGCGGAGGCGATAGGTCTGACTGCGACGGCCGCGTAAGGACGCGCATGCAGGTATAACGCCTGCATCCAAGCCGAAAACGGCTGACATTCAAGAAGAGGATTCTTGCCGCGTCGTCCTTATGCACCACAACGGGGGAGGCAGAAAGCATGTCACGCCAAGAATACCCTCTTCTGAGCAAGGAATGAAGTAATGCTTGTGGCTACCGACAAAGACAGTATTCCTGAGAGTATTATATCCTCTTATGAGGCAAGGATACAGAGCATCGGCACATTCTTCGAAGCCACCGGCCAGATCGTCCAGGATTTTCAGGACACGTTGCTGAACACGCGAGCCGAACGTGAGCAGATCAGCGGTCAGCTCCGCGAGAGCCTCGCCAGAAACGCCTCCCTTCGCAAGAAAGACTTCGACCGGATGATGGGTATTATCTCTTCATACATAGATCAGAGCGAGCAGGAAATTCGGCAGTTGTCCAGGAAGTACCTCGACGAACAAACGAAACTGATGTGGCGTTTGAGAGAGGGCTTACAAGAATTCAGGGACGCGCTTGCCGACAATCGCGAGGAGAAGGTCAAGAAATTGCAGACGTTGATTAACGACATCCTCTGCCAACAAGACGAGAGCAAGAACAAAGTCACGTCGAAGCTCAAGCAGTTCCAGCGGGGACACCAGCAGACCTCGAAGATGCTGACCAAGCTGCTCGCCAAGGGCGAGAAGCTGAGAATGCGGGATTTCAAACGGACGCTTGCCGAGTTCGAAAGGCAGAGACGGCAGCGCGCGGCGTACCGGAAGCAAAGGCGCCGCCAGGTCAGAGACATGCTCGGCCGATTCAAGGCGGAACGGACGGAAGCGGAGCGAAGCCGCCTCGAAGGCCACCGGGAAGACGGCGGACCCGGACAGTCTACGGATCATAAGAGCGATCATGGGTAACATTATGCATTATCAGAAGTCTCGAACGGAAGCGTCGAGTGTACTGTCGGACAGTGGTTCCGAGAACGCTCAGACGTTTGAAGAGAAAATGGATAAGCAGATGAGAGAACTTGAGGCCGGCGTCGGAGAACAGCAGCAAAAGATTGATGAAGTTCCGGGTGTATCTCTTCCTTCCCTCGCCATTCGTCTGGTCAGGTTCGCTAAGAACGTGACCGGAAATCTTGCCAGGTTTCTAAAGAATCCATGCGTTGCTTTCACAACAACAAGCCGAAGAACGTCAGATAAGCCGGTGGAGGAATGGGCCCGGGACGCCCACGATGACTCTGCGGCGCTGGCCCAGGATAAATAGTCCACGGATGGGAAAGATGATTGAACGTCCGTGTGCAAAAACAATTCAGAAAGGAGAACAGAAATGGTAACGACGGCGGCTCAAGAGATGAAAAGGCTGACGGAGGATATCCTTAGCTGCAACAACCTTCGTCTCAAGGCGGTGGGCGATCTGGTGGCCGACACCCAGAAGACCCTGAAGAGATTTTCAACGGACAGAAAGAAGATGGCCGCACGGCAAAAAAGGGAGCTGGTTCACTTTGTCAACGGCTTGTCAAATGACGTTCAGGGTCTACTGAAAAACGCACGAGACATGGTCGAGCAGTTTCGCAAGGACAGCGTGCAGATGAGCGCCGAACAGGCGGATCGTCTGACGAATTACGTCAATGACCTTGTGACGAGCGTCGGCTCGATGCTGGGCGACTTTCAGAAAGACCAAAGGCACGCCTCCAAGGAGCTCAAGGACAAGCTCACCAACGAGATCAATCACATCCAAAGAGACGTCGAACGAATCCTGGAGGACGCCGATAAGCTCGTGCGTGAATTCGGTAACGGAATGGCTCAGGCCAGAAAGGCGTGGGAGAGCATGTCCGCCGCGATAGCCGGAACGCAAAGAGCCGAGCCTGCGAAGCCCGCCGTTTCAGCGTGCGGGGCACACCATGAGAAGCAGGAAAAGGAGCATGACGCACAGCAGGGGCAAACGCCCAAGGCCGCAGACGAGGACGGCGAAGACTGCTGACGCCTACAGCTCGACGGGTCACGACAAGACCAGCAAGACAAGGAGCAGTCAGAATGATCAATGAGATGACAACGGTGTTGGCGCCCAGTGCGTTGCCGGATTTTGTGGAAACGAAGTACGTCAAGGACATCATCAGCCGGGCACTTTACTACGTCGAGGCGGGCTTCCCGGTCCATTTGAGAGGCCCCTCCGGCACGGGCAAGACGACCTTGGCCATGCACTTAGCCAACCGGCTCGGCCAGCCCGTCGTTATGATCCATGGTGACGAGGAGTTCACGACCTCGGACCTGGTCGGCGGCGAGCACGGCTACCGCGTCCGAAGGGTCGTGGATCGCTTCATTTCGCGGGTGCTCAAGACCGAAGAGGACATGGTCAAACGCTGGGTGGACAATCGCTTGACCATCGCCTGCAAACACGGGCTGACCCTGGTCTACGACGAGTTCACGCGCTCGCGGCCGGAGGCCAACAACATCCTGCTGTCGATCTTGCAGGAAAAGATGATGGATTTACCCGTGGCGAGAGACGGGGAAGAGCCTTACTTGAAAGTCCATCCGAACTTCACTGCGATCTTCACGTCCAATCCCGAGGAATACGCTGGCGTTCACCGAAGTCAGGACGCTCTGAGAGACAGGATGATAACGATGGACCTGGACTACTACGACTATGAGACGGAGGTCGAGATAACGCAGGCCAAGTCCGGACTGTCCAGGCCGTCCGTGGAGACGATCGTGAACATCGTGCGAGGCTTGAGGGAGTCGGGCAAGTGCGAGTTCGCACCGACGGTTCGAGGCAGCATCATGATCGCCAAGACACTCAAGGTCCGGAAGACGACGCCGTCAAAAGAGAGTGACGTGTTCATGCAAATGTGCCAGGATATTCTGGCGTCGGAAACCAGCCGGGTCGGATCGAAGACAAATCAGGATCGTGTCAAGCAAGTCGTCCGAGAGCTTGTCGTTAAGGAGCTTCAAGGCGGCGAGATGGAAGACATTGCGGCTGAGGACGGCTCGGGCAACGTTCTCGGAGCCGACGCCGCGGCGGAAGCGACGCCGCAAGTCGAACAGAAAGAAGAGAGCCTAATTGACGCGTAGGACGGAGGTACGAATGAAGACTCTACAGCAGTTACCCAATCTAAGTGACATAAAGAGCGTGCGTTCGATTGGCGCGACGTCTATTCCTAAGGCCAAGAGGCCGCTCCATCTCGACTTGTACGCGCTCGCGAGAGAGAAAGACCGGCTGGAGAAAGAGCTTGCCGTGCTGAACAAGCGACGAAACACGGTCATGAAGAATCTGGCCTGCACTAACGAGCAAATCGAGAAACTGCACACGGCTCTCGTGGCAATGTTGAAGGGACAAAAAATGGCTCAAGATAAAAACAAGAAGAACGAAGGCGTGGACGTTGATTTCGGTGTCGCCAAGCTTGGTTTGGGAGGCTTGTTCAAAGGGATTGAGAGTCTCGTGGACCTGGCTTCCAAGTTGAAAGAGGCCGGCGGCGAGATCAACAAAGAAGGCGAGATCGACCTCAGCAAACTCAGGGAAGGCATGAAAGGCGTGTTCGGCTTCTCGGTCAAGACGGCGGTCGGGGGCAAACCCGTTGTGGAATCGTTCGGAAACGTGAGGAAGTCCGCGCACGGCCCGACCGTTGAAGAGGAGAGAGAACCGCTGACGGACGTCTTCGATGAGGACGAAGAGATTCGAGTCTACGCCGAAATGCCGGGCGTGAAGGAAAAGGATATCCAGCTCGATCTCAAAGAGGACATTTTGGATATCTCTGCTCAATCCGGGGACAGGAAGTATCACAAGGAGATTTTGCTGCCAACGAAGGTGCGGGCCGAGACCATGACCTCTTCTTACAGCAACGGCATCCTGGAACTCAAGGTGAAGAAGTGAACAACACAAAGAAGGCCAGTGACATGAAGCAGTTCAAGGTAAAGGAGACGCTGCCCAAGGACGTCGGAAGGGTCATTGCCCGAATAGACCCTGGAGATATGAGCGGTATGGAGCTGGAGGTTGGCCAGGTCGTACAGATAGAAGGCAAAAGAAAAACCGTCGCCAAGATCATGCCTTGTTACGCTGAAGACAGAGGCAAAGGAATCGTCCAAATCGACGGCATTACAAGAGAGAACGCAAGAGTGGGTCTGGACGAAAAGGTGACAATCGACAAAGTCGAAAGCAAACAGGCTCGAAAGATAACGCTTTCTCCATTGACAACAGCAGGCATGCTTCAAAAAGACAAGGATGCTCAGTACATCGGCTCTTTGATAGAGGGCTTGCCTTTGACCAGTGGTGACAAGATAAGAGCGCATTTGTTCGGCGCTAAAACATGCGACTTTTTGATCGAGGAGACAAGCCCCGGCGGCGTGGTCACCGTCAACCCCAACACTCAAGTCAGAGTAAAATCGAAAGCTGGCAAGGTCGAAAAGGCCAAAATATCTTACGAAGATATCGGGGGTCTTGGCACCCAGGTCCAACGGATCAGAGAGATGATCGAGCTGCCTCTTAAGTATCCCGAAGTTTTTGACCGACTGGGTATCGAAGCCCCCAAAGGGGTCTTCATGTACGGCCCGCCGGGTACGGGTAAAACGCTGACCGCACGAGCCGTCGCCAATGAAACAGATGCCTATTTTGTGAGTATAAGCGGTCCCGAAGTCATGGGCAAATTCTACGGTGAGTCGGAGGCTCGCCTACGAAGCGTTTTCGAGGATGCCCAGAAACACGCACCGGCCATCATTTTTATCGACGAGATCGATGCTATTGCTCCAAAGCGAGAAGATATGGGCGGCGAAAAACAGGTCGAACGGCGCGTGGTGGCTCAGCTTCTTGCTTTACTGGATGGGCTGGAATCTCGAGGCCACGTCATCGTTATCGGAGCGACGAATATTCCTACCACAATTGATCCGGCACTGAGACGGCCGGGCCGGTTTGATAGAGAAATCTCCATCCCGATACCCGATAGAAACGGTCGGCTGGAGATCGTGGAGATTCACACGAGAGGCATGCCTTTGGCACAAGACGTCGATCTGGAAATGTTAGCCGATATTACTCATGGTTTCGTAGGGGCCGACCTGGAAGCACTGGCCAGGGAAGCGGCCATGTCAGCCCTGCGGAAAATCCTGCCCAAAATAGATTTTGAATTGTCAGACATTCCTTATGAAACTCTGCTCAAGTTAGAGATTACGATGGATAACTTCCTCGATGCGATGAAGGAGATCGAACCGTCCGCCATAAGGGAAGTATTCGTTGAGATACCGGACGTGAAATGGTCTGACGTGGGTGGGCTTGAAGAGATCAAACAGGAGTTGAAAGAGGCTGTCGAATGGCCACTCAAGTACCCGCACGTCTTTCAAAAGGCCAATACGAATCCACCGAAAGGAATCCTCCTTTACGGTAATCCCGGGACCGGTAAGACGCTTTTGGCCAAAGCAGTGGCAAAAGAGAGCAGTGTTAATTTTATATCTATCAAAGGACCACAACTGATTAGTCGATATATCGGAGAATCAGAACGGGGAGTTAGAGAGACTTTCAGAAAAGCCAAGCACGCGGCGCCGACGATTCTTTTCTTCGACGAGATAGACAGTCTCGTGCCCGAAAGAGGTTCGAGCTCTACGGATGCTCACGTGACCGAAAGAGTCATCAGCCAGTTCCTGACTGAAATGGATGGGATTGAAGAGCTAAAAGGCGTTGTTGTCCTGGCGGCGACAAACAGGTTGGACCTGGTCGATCCTGCGATTTTGCGAAGCGGGCGATTCGATCTTATATTCAAACTGCCCTTGCCCGACCGGAAAACCCGGGAAGAAATCTTCAAGATACATACGAAGGATAAACCGCTTGCCTCGAATGTCGATCTCGACAAACTGGCTGAAGAAACACAGGACAAGACCGGTTCTGACATTGAATTTATTTGTCGCAAGGCTTCCATGTTTGCCGTGAGAGAATATATCGAGCACCATTCCGTGGGAGAGGAAATTCACGCAAATGGGGATCTCAAAATCTCCAAAGTGCATTTCATGTGCGCTCTACAAATGCTGAAGGCGCAAAACGGCAAAAGCACAATGAAGGAGAGACAACATGCTCAAACGTGTTGAAAAAGTCAAGGACCCATCCGTCGCGAGCAACAGAGGTAAATACATCTACGGCGTCATAAACTGCGATACCGAGAAGACCTTCGATTTGGACGCGATGGTGGATTTTGAGGATGTGTATCCGCGCAGACGTCGCGCCGGCGTTTTGGAAAGTAGCGAGAAGTC
>JARRQQ010000190.1:0-7357 GCA_037381725.1 Sedimentisphaerales bacterium | reverse complement strand
AGACGACTTCGTCGGCATTGAAGACGGGGCCATCTTGGCAGCACATTTTGTAGTAAGTTTCGGTCGAGCCGGGGACGCGACATTCGACGGCGCAGCCTTGGCAAAGATTGATGCCGCAAGCCATTCTTCGCTCCATGCTAACCTGACAGTTGATGTTCTTCTCGATGGCGATCTCGGCTATTCTGGCCAGCATCACCTCGGGACCGCAAGCACAAATAATCGTTTCACCGGCCGGTGCGTTCGATTCTTCAAGCCACTGCAAAAGACAATCAGTCACCAGTCCATGATAACCGGCCGAGCCGTCATCCGTCGCGATGAGCGATTGGACACCGTGGCGGGCGAATTCAGGCAGTGAAAGGCCCAATTCTTGCGAAACACCATCCAAACGGCCATCGTAAGGCAATGCTCTGGCGCTCTTGGCGCCGGCGAACGCGACGACCTCGATGTCACTGCGCTTGGTTAACGCCTGGGCCAGATGCTGCAAGGGCGGCGTCCCCATGCCTCCGCCCACCAACAGGACACGTTTGGCAGGACCCGGAATACGAAAGCCGTGACCCAAAGGCCCCATGATGCTGATAACGTCACCGGGTGACAGCGTTGTCATTCGCAACGTCGCGGGGCCAACGACACAATAGAGAAGTTCGGCAAACGCCTTCCCACGCTCCGAAGTCACCTCGCAAAAGCTAAAAGGTCTTCGCAACAGGACATTTCGGCGCGCAACGTCCCGCAGGCTTTCTGCGATTGTCTCCGACGCCGGCAGGGCGATCTTCGAGACGTCCAGCTCGGCGAACTGCCCCGGCTCGAAATTCGCGAAAACCCTCTCACCTTCACCTGAAAACTCCAGTCTAAGCCGGTAGAAGTGCGGCCCGATTTGCCTGTTGGAGACAACGGCTGCGTCGAATACTCCTCTGTCTGACGATGCGTTTGTGTTCGACATGACTCGCCGTTGTCCTCGTTCGTTACAGCAGACCCTCGTAAACCCGGACGCCATCGACGACCTTGCACACGTGGACGGCATATTTGCCGGCATTCTCGGGCCAGCTTCGCAGGTAAGCTGTATCGACGGCGGCCTTGACCGCATCAACGCAATCGGCGCGGACCAGCGCCCCCGAAGCCCCTTTATCGCCGCCACCCAGCATTCGCTCTCCCAACACGCCCGGCACGGTTCGGACGATATCGCACATCGTCTCCAGCTCCGGCCCGGATATTCGGTAGTCGTCCCGCAGCCCGATCCCGTCGGCCCGGAATATCCGTCCGACAGTCTCAATGTCCCCGGCTTTGCAGGCTTCCAGCATTTCATAGAATCGCTTTTGCGCGCTGAAAATATATGTGAGCCGGCTGCACAAATCAGGATGCTCCTGACCGAACTCGCCCATCACCTTTTCATAAAGGGCGTCGTCCTTGACATCAGCAAGGCACGACAATTCATAGCCCGCTTTCTGCAATATCGCGACAAATTTGTCACATTCGTCGCGGCGAATCTTGTACGTCGATTTTTCCAAGCCGGGCCGATCCGTACCCGTATCGAGCACGACAATCCGAAAATCAAGCGCCCCGGCCCCGATGGGCACATAGTCGATCGACCGATCCTTGGGGTCGTAGTACGTCGCCATTCCTTCGCGGGCGAACAGCACCATCGTCTGATCGAGCTTGCCGCACGGTGAGCCGATATAGTCGTTCTCAACGGCCTGGGCGAGGTCCACAATCGTCAGCTTGTTCTCTACCTCGATCTGGTTCGCGTCGAAGAGGGATAAGATCAGATTGTTGCACAGTGAAGCTGAGCGGCTCATTCCACCGCCGGGGATGTTCCCATAGAGAACCGCGTCAATGCCTTGAGATAACTCATAGCCCTCACGTTTGAGGACATAATCGATTCCATACGGGAATCGCCCCCAGGTCGCCGCGATGCTTTCCGACTTGGGCGAGGGGACATTTCCATGCTCGAACTCGATCACACCGTCGTCCGGGAAATTCGCGCTGAAGAGCCTGACCTTGTTTGTGCCATTGGGCTTGTACGCCAGCCAGATGAATCGGTCTGTCCCGACGCCGAACAGCTCTGTACCGTTGTAGTCGCCATGCTCGACCCCGAGACAAAAACGCGACGAAGTCCTTCTTATCTTGCCACCCGTCAGGTCGATCTCGTTGTCCTTCGCGGCCTTCAGGATGATATCTAAGGCAGTCTGCCCTTCTTTCGTTAGCTCCATGACAATACTCTCAGTAGATTCCTTCCTATTTCGCCAAGCCAATCGGGCTGAACAGGAAGTATAGAATCAGCGTGATGACGATGACAACCGCTCCGGCTACCTTCGCCCCGCGGGAAGAGCTCAGATCCAGCTTCGACTGTTGTCTAAACTCGATGGGAACAGCCAGCGGCTTGGCCAGCGTAATAATCGCCATAACCGCTAGGCACAGGGCGAAACAGATCGCCATCCGGTTGAGAAACTGAATCTCCGGGCCGATTTTGTACCGACCCATTAAATACATGCCGCCGTAAGAGACGATATTCGTGAGCAGTCCGACGACACCCGCAATTGGCGGTGCTTTGCGGACGATCAATCCGAAGGCGAACACCGCCAGAATCCCGGGCGAGATCAAGCCTTGGCTCTCCTGGATGATCGTAAAGATGCTATTCCTGATCTTGGGGTCGCCCAGTTGCGGCGCCAGCAAGATCGCGATAATCGCGAACACCACGACGCAGACTCGGCCCAGCAGTACCATGACCGTTTGTCCCGCTTGCGGGTGGAGGTACTTCTTAAAGATATCCATCGTAAAGATCGTGGACGCGGCGTTCAGCATCGCCGCCAACGAGCTGACAATCGCCCCCAACAAAGCCGCCAGAACGAAGCCCACCAGACCCGTCTTCTGGGGCAAAACGCTGCTGAGCAATTGCCCGAGAGCCGTGTCGTACTTGTAGGCAATGAATTTTTCAGTGGTGACGCTAGCACCGGCGGCCTTCGCTTTTTCCATCACCGTTTTGTTGTACGCGTCCAATTCCGCCGCCAGCTTCGGAAACGCCGCCTTCCAGGACTTGTCATCCGATTCGAAGACCGTATACTCTTTTACTTCGAGCGAGTCGAACTGCTGGCGGGTCATAGGAAGGACGAATGGGTTCGACGTCTTGACGGCTTTCAGCGCCTCCTCGTTCGGATAAAGAGCGATCATGAACTTGCCGCCTCGCGGCCAGTTGGCGATAGCCTCCTCGCTTGGTGACTGCACCACTTCCACCAACTGGGTTTTTTCATTGGCTATCATGTACTTGGCAATCACCGGGGCGTTGTCACCAACCGCCTGCTCCTCCATGTCCTTCGAGAAGAGATTGAAGGCGATGATACCCGGAATGACAACGACGAAGGGGATCAGTAGCTTCATGAACGCCGAGAACATGATACCCTTCTGTCCCTCAGATAATGACTGCGAGGCGAGAGTCCGCTGGGTGATATACTGGTTCAGTCCCCAGTAGTAAAAGTTCGGGATCCACAAGCCTAACAGAAGCGCCGTCCAGGGCAGGACCTTGTCATCCGCGGGCAGGAACATGTTCATGCGTACCTTGTTCAGCTCCCAGAAGCGATCGAGCGCCCCAGTATCCTGGGCAAAACTCTTCACGCCGACGGCGCCGGTCTTGACGTTTTCGATATAGGCAAGTCCATCCGTCGCGGCCCCGAGCTTTTTGAACGCAAAGATCATGACAATTGCCCCGCCGAGGATCAGCGCGCTGCCCTGAATCAGGTCGGCCCAGGCGCAGGCCTTCAAGCCGCCGGCCGTCACGTATACCATTGCGATCAGCCCGATCACTAAGGCCGCTTTCGCCACCGAGACGTCGTAGCCCATTTTGCCCGCCATCGTGTTGATCGTTAGCGCCCCGGCGTACGTGACCGAACCCAGCAGGATCATGTAGATGAAAAGCGTCGCCACCGCCATGATCGTCCGCGCCGTGGCGTTGTAGCGGACCTCCAGAAACTCGGGCATGGTATAGATACCGGCCCGCAGAAAGTAAGGAAGAAAGGCAAAGGCCACCACCACGAGCGTGACCGCCGCCATCCACTCGTAACTGGCAATCGCCAAGCCGACGTGACTGGCCGCGTTGCCGCTCATGCCGACGAGTTGCTCCGAGGAAATGTTCGCGGCAATCAAGGAGAACCCGATCAGCCACCACTTCAGGCCGCGCCCGGCCAGGAAGTAATCCTCGCTGGTCTTCTCGTGTCGGCTTTTCAGAAGTCCGATCGCGATCACCGCGATGACGAACGCCAGGAATACCGTGATGTCCAGGAAGCCGAATTCCATTGCAACTCCTTTCCTCGTCACTCTGTTCTCAAACCAAGTGTCATGGTAGAACCATTGAATAGGGTAATTTATACAGAAGTACTTGAAAAATCATCTATTTTCCAATAAAAAATGCGCATCATGAGCGACGTTACCCGCATTTTGGCATCAATCCAGCAGGGGGATGCACGAGCTGCAGATGTACTACTTCCCCTGGTTTATCAAGAGCTACGTCGGCTGGCCGCGGCGAAGATGTCCCAAGAACCGCCCGGCCAGACGCTCCAGGCCACCGCCCTTGTCCATGAGGCTTATATCCGGCTCGTAGGATCGCAAGCACAGGACTGGGCGGGCCGGACCCACTTCTTCGCAGCGGCAGCCGAGGCGATGCGACGGATTTTAATTGATAACGCCCGCCGCAAACAACGCCTCAAACACGGCGGCGGTCAACAGAAGGTCGCCATCGATGATGCTGAGCCTACGATCGAGAAACCTTCAGATGATTTGATCGCATTAGATGAAGCTCTCGAGAAGCTCGCTAAGATAGACAAGACGAAAGCCGACTTGGTCAAGCTCCGCTATTTTGCCGGTCTCACAGTCGAACAAGCAGCCGGCCTTCTCAATTTGCCCGAGAGAACCGCCAAGCGGTACTGGGCTCACGCGCGAGCCTGGCTGTATCGGCAGGTTAGCGAAGACCGGTAGTGAAGCCGGTTGTTTATATGCTTGAAGGTCCGTCACGATTCGAACGTCCGCTTCCGGAGAGCATGGGTAAGGCTTACCGGAATAATTTTCCTCTTTTTCATCAGAAGAATGGCCCAAAAACGGCCGGATCGGCGCATTAACTAATGGGGGCAAAGAATAGAATGCCGAAAGGCCTGACAAGGGAGCTCAAATCATGGCGACAGAGAACTTCAAAGAAGCCGGAGAGATCTTTCAAAATGCGATTGAAATACAAGATCCGTTAAAAAGAGAGCTTTATCTGGAAGACGCCTGTAAAGAAGACCCGAGGCTGCGGGCGGAGGTGGAGGCTTTGCTCAGGGCGCATGAGAAAGCAGGAGACTACCTCGAAGCTCCCGTCGCTGAGGTGAACATTACCTTGAATGGCTCGGCCCTTATAGAAGGCCCTGGTACTAAGATCGGCCATTACGAGTTGCTGGAGCTGATCGGCGAGGGGGGCATGGGGCTGGTCTATTTAGCTGAGCAGAAAGAGCCCGTTAGACGCCGCGTGGCCTTGAAGATCATCAAACCGGGCATGGATTCCAGGCAGGTCATCGCCCGTTTCGAGGCGGAACGTCAAACCCTGGCCCTGTTGGACCATCCCAATATCGCCCACGTCTTCGACGCCGGAACGACCGAGGCCGGTCGGCCTTACTTCGTGATGGAATACGTCAAAGGCATGTCTATCACGCGATACTGTGATGAGCATAGGCTCGATGTTGAGCAGCGGCTTAGGCTGTTTCGAGAGGTTTGTGAAGGCGTACATCACGCCCATCAGAAGGGAATCATCCATCGTGACCTCAAACCCTCGAATATTCTCGTATCCATACATGGAGATCGGGCAGTACCGAAGATTATTGACTTCGGAATTGCCAAGGCCGCTGCCGGCACTCTGACCGAGAAGACCGTGTTTACCTTTCAAGGTCAGTTGATGGGCACCCCGGAATATATGAGTCCGGAGCAAGTGAACGTGGCGAGCCAGGATATTGACACTCGCTCCGATATTTACTCCCTGGGAGTTGTCCTTTATGAGCTCTTGGCTGGCGTTCTTCCCTTCGAAAGAGAATCCTTGCAGAAGATCGGATTTGCCGAGGTTCAACGCACGCTGCGAGAGGTAGAGCCGGCCTCGCCAAGCGTCCGGCTGTCTAATCTGGGACAGCAGGCGAAGGCGATTGCGGATAGCCGCATGACGCAGGTCGTGCCATTGGCCAGGCGTTTGCACCGGGAGTTGGAGTGGATTCCGCTCAAGGCGATGCGTAAAAACCGCTGTCGCCGGTACAAATCCGCTTCCGATATGGCGGATGACATACAGAGCTATCTCAACGGCAATCCTCTTTTGGCCGGTCCGGAGACGGCCATGTACCGCGTACAGAAGTTCGTGCATAAACACGCAGGCTCTGTAGCAACGGGCGCTCTGGTCTCGGTAGCTGTCATCCTTGGCCTTGTAGCCAGTGTCATTTTTGGTTGCAGAGCGGAGCAGGCCCGGCAGCAGGAAGCAGCGGCCCGAACACAAGTTGAGCAGGCTCTGGCACGTGCTGAGAAGGCAGAAGAAGACGCTCAGGAGCAAGCTGCTAAATACAGAAATCTCTCTTATCTCCACAGCGTTGCACTGGCTGACTCAAAATATCGTGAAGGGAATCTACGCAATGCTCGACAGTTACTTAAATCGTGTCCTGAGGACCTGCAAGGCTGGGAATGGCATCGGCTAGACTATGTCGCGGATGAATCTCTAATGACCTTTGGCCACGGCGGAGAAGGGGCGCTTGCGATTGCATTCAGCCCCGACGGAAGACGCATTGCTACGGCCTACGTGAATATTACTATATGGGACGCCACAACTGGAGCAGAAATACGCACGCTCAAGGGGCATAAAGCCGCAGTGCTCTCCCTGGCATTCAGTCCTGATGGCCGGAGGATTATATCGGGTAGCATGGATAAGCTAGTCAAAGTTTGGAATGTGAACAGCGGCGAGGAAATTATGACGCTTGAAGGCCATAAGGCCGGGAAAGGGGTCGCTGACGTTGACCTTAGTACCGGGGGAAAGCGCATTATTTCGATAGACTACGATGGCGCAATCAAAGTCTGGGATGCGGACGACGGAAAGGAGCTACTCACGATCAATACATCCCTGGGAAAGGGAGAATATGGCCGATCAGTAGCGGTCAGCCCAGATGGTAAACGGATTGTCGCCGGCACTAAGAGTAAAGAAGTCTATGAATGGGATGCCGCGACAGGCGAGCAGCTAAGAACCTTCCGTGTGCAAGATCAATCTGTCTTATTCGTAGAATACAGTCCTGACGGAAGGCAAATTGCCTTGGGATGTAGTGGTGGTATGATCAAAATCGTGGATACGGAAACTGAAAAAGAAACCATACTCACCGAG
>JARRQQ010000189.1:729-12687 GCA_037381725.1 Sedimentisphaerales bacterium | reverse complement strand
GCACGACCGCCATGGACTTTAGCGGTAATGAAAACAACGGCACCCTCCAGAGCGATGCGACGTGGGCTCCCGGGCAGTTCGGCAAGGCGATTGAGCTTGACGGTGTGGACGACTTTGTGGAGGTACCGACCTCTGCAAGCCTGGTGGCGACGGACGAAGTGACCGTCATGGCCTGGATCAATACGCCCCGGTCCGGTGGTCCCGGCACCGAAGCGTGGCAGGGGATTGTTGCAAAGGGCAACGCTCCGCGTTCCTACAGCTTCTATACCTACAACTCCGGCGATGTCCTTCATTTTAGCGTAGGACCCAGCGCGGCGTATATTGGCTCGACGAGCTCGGCCCAGGTGCCGCTCGATGAATGGGCGCACGTCTGCGCGATGGTCATCGACGGTCATCACCAGTACTACATCAATGGTGAAGACGCTGGCACGGGCGGAACAGGAACCGTGCTGCCGGGAGACGAAGATACGGCTAACGTGGTCATCGGCAGGTCTCAGGAGGGCGCTGGTCGCAGCTTCCTCGGCAGGATTGACGATGTTCGCATTTACATGCGCGGACTGACGCAAGAGGAAGTTCAGGAAGCCATGTCTGGCGCAGGGGTGCCCCAAGCCTTCGGGCCTAACCCGGCCAACGGAGCCATGCACAAAGACACGTGGGTGACCCTCTCCTGGAATGCGGGAGATTTCGCCGCCTCGCACGACGTATATCTCGGCGAGGATCGTGACGAAGTAGAAAACGCTATCCCAGAGTCCGAGGTATTCCGAGGTAATCAGGGCTCGACATATTACGTCGCCGGTTTTCCCGGATATGCCTATCCCGAGGGACTCGTGCCCGGAACGACGTACTATTGGCGAATCGATGAGGTTAACGACCTGAACCCGGACAGCCCGTGGAAAGGCGACGTTTGGAGCTTCACGGTTCCGCCCAGGAAGGCCTATGCTCCCGATCCCGCCGACGGCGCCGGTTCGGTGGCCCTGGATGCCCGGCTAAGCTGGACACCCGGCCTCGGCGCGAAACTGCACACCGTTTACTTCGGTGACGACCTCGACACCGTTGCGAACGCCACGGCTGGGGTGCCCACCGGCCCGGCCAACTACAATCCGGGACCGCTCAAAGCCGCCAAGCTATACTATTGGCGCGTTGATGAGTTCGACGGCGCGGCGACGTACAAGGGCGACGTGTGGAGCTTCTCCACGGAGGGCGGCATCTCCAATCCGTACCCGGCCGACGGCGCGGTCGACGTCACGCAGACGCCGATTCTCTCCTGGACGCCCGCCGTCCCCGCGGCCTCGCATGAGATCTACCTCGGAACAGACGCGGAAGCCGTAAGGAACGCGACGGAAGCGTCGCCGGAGTTCACAGGCTCCATGACTCGTGGCGACTACAGCTACGACCCGGGCCTGGAATACGTCCTACTACTGGCGCGTCGATGAGGCGAACGACACCAATCCTGACAGCCCGTGGACCGGGCCCGTCTGGAGTTTCACGACCGCTGATTTCGCCATCGTGGAAGACTTCGAGAGCTATACCGATGACGACGCCAACGGCGAGGCGATCTGGCAAAGCTGGATCGACGGCTTCGGCGTGGCGGACAACGGTTCTCAAGTCGGCTATCTGCTCCCGCCGTATGCCGAGCAGACGATCGTCCACGGCGGCTCCCAGTCCATGCCGCTGCTCTACAACAACGTGGGCGGCGTGTCGAATTCGGAAGCGACGCTGACTCTGACCTCGACGCGCGACTGGACACAGGAGGGCGTGGCGGAATTGTCAATATGGTTCCACGGTCTGCCCGCCTCCGTCGGCAGCCTCGTAGAGGCCCCGGCCGGCACGTACACGATGACCGCGACCGGCGCCGACATCTGGGGTACGGCCGATCAGTTCCACTTTGCGTTCAAGACGCTCGCGGGCGCCGGGTCGATTGAAACCCAGGTGCTCAGCGTTCAGAATACGGACCCGTGGGCCAAGGCGGGCGTGATGATCCGTGAGACTTTGGAGGCCGGTTCGAAGTTCGCGGCGGTCTACATCACCCCCGGTAACGGCTGTCGGTTCCAGGCCAGGGCAACCGCTGACGCGGATGCGACAAGCGACACGAACGTGGCCTCCAGCACGCAGATCGCCATCACGGCGCCTTACTACGTGAAAATCGAGCGTGACGCCGCGGGCAATTTCAGAGGCTACTATTCCAGCGACGGAGCGACCTGGCAAGCGATGACGTGGAATCCGCAGAGCATTCCGATGTCGTCGAACGTGTACGTGGGCCTGGCGGTGACGGCGCATAACGCCGCCGCGGTGTGCGAAGCCAAATTCTCGAACGTCAAGACGAGCGGCACGGTGACGGGACAGTGGACGAACCAGGACGTCGGGCTCAGCAGCAACGCCGCCGAGCCGTTGTACGTAGCGGTCTCGAACAGTGCCGGCTCGCCCGCGATCGTGGCCAACGATGATCCGAGTGCGGCCACCATCGACGACTGGGTCGAATGGCGCGTTCCGCTGCAGAGTTTCGCCGATCAAGGCATCAACCTTGGGAACGTGGACAAGATCGCTATCGGTCTGGGCGACAAGTCGGGCATCGTGACCGCCGGTGGTTCGGGAACGGTGTACTTCGATGATATCCGGCTGTATCGACCGTGAGGAGACGGAGGTAAGCTGACAGTGACTAAAGTGCACTAAAGTCAGCCTAAGCGTGTCGGCGCCGCTGGCCACTTTAGGCACCCCAGGCTTTGGGCACTTTGGTCACTCAACATAACGGAATCCAGGATGGACAGGTGATTCATCAAATTCGTTTGATGGAGGCGGACATTGTGTGCATGAAATTGACGTATTTCGTTTCTTTCGTCTTGGCAACGGAACTGATTCTGACCAGCGGCGCGGACGCCGCCGATCCGAATCTCATCGGCTGGTGGAAGCTTGATGAAGGCACGGGCACGACAGTGGCCGACGCTTCGGGCGCAGGCCACGACGGCGTGTTCGCCGAAGGCACGCCCGAATGGGTGGAAGGCGTGTATGGCGGCGCGCTCAAATTCGACGGCTCGAATAAGGTGGAAGTTCCCGATCACCCGGACTTCCACCTGCAGGACGCTATCTCGGTGGCCCTCTGGTTGGAGCCTGAGGAGGGACAACCCGATTATGCCAAGCCGTTTATCAAGCAAAAGTCGGGAGAATATCCCTACGCTCTCCAATACAACACGAACCAGGGGATGTATGCCACGATAAATGCGTCGGCTCGTTTCGACACATCTCCGACGTTGGCCAATTTTCCCGGGCAATGGGCTCACATGTGCTTCACCTATGACGGCAGCGCGCTGATCCTGTACAGGGACGGCGAGGAGGTCGCGCGGGTAGCCGCAACAGGCACGCTCCAACAGAACGATCTGTCCCTGTCTATCGGCGGGCGTCTCGATTCCACCCAGAACTTTATCGGGACCATCGACGACGTCCGGCTGTTCAACCGGACGCTCACGCCGGAAGAGATTCAGAAGATCATGGTGGACGCTCCTCCGCCCGTGGTCTCGGATCCGGAGCCGGCAAACGGAGCGACGGACGTGGTGCGAGAAGTGGTCGTTCGGTGGACGCCAGTGGATTACGCGAACGAGCACGATGTATACCTGGGTTCGGATGCGCTGGCCGTCGCTAACGCCGATTCGTCCGACACGACGGGTATCTATCGGGGACGGTCCGGTCCTGACAGCTACACTCCGCCGGAACGGCTTGAATTCGACCAAAATTATTACTGGCGCGTCGACGAAGTCAACCCCGACAACACAGTAAGCAAAGGGAACCTCTGGAGCTTCACCACGGAGCTGTTTGCTTATCCCATCGACAACATCATCGCCACAGCCTCAAGCAGCGAGCCGGGCAAAGAGCCGGCCAATACGGTGAACGGCTCCGGCTTGGACGTCACCGGTCTGTTGCACACCAACGAGAGTGTCGACAACATGTGGCTGAGCAGCCGGGACGGAGAACAGCCGACGTGGATTCAGTATGAGTTCGACAGGGTCCACAAATTGTATGAGATGTGGGTGTGGAACTCGAACGACAGCCTGGAACAGGTGATCGGCTTGGGCTTCAAGGAAGTGACCATCGAGTACTCGGTGGACGGCAACGATTTCACGCCTCTGGGAACGACTCATGAGTTCGCTCAGGCCCCCGGCATGTCCGGCTACGCGCACAACACCACGATCGACTTCAAGGGCGTGCCGGCGAAATTCGTCAGGCTCACCCCCAGCAGCAACTGGGGAGGTATCCTGAACCAGTACGGTCTGAGCGAGGTCCGGTTCTTGTCCATACCCATCAGCGTCAGAGACCCGAAGCCCGCCTCCGGGACCGGGGACACGGGTGTGAGCGTGACACTTAGCTGGACTTCGGGACGAGAGGCCGCGACCCACAACGTGTACTTCAGCGACGACTACGAAGCGGTGGCGGACGGTACGGCTCCGATGACGACCGTGGACGAAACCCAGTACGGTCCGTTGGACCTCGACGTGGGTACGACGTATTACTGGCGCGTGGATGAGGTTAACGATGCCGAGACGCCCGCAGCTTGGCAGGGTGACATCTGGACCTTCACGACGATGGATTCTCTCGTTGCGGACGATTTCGAGGGCTACACCGACGATGACGGCGCGGGACAGGCGATCTGGCAGACCTGGATCGACGGCTTCGGCGTCGCCGAGAACGGCTCTCAGGTTGGTTATCTGCTCCCGCCCTACGCTGAACAAACGATCGTTCACGGTGGCCTTCAGTCCATGCCGCTCATTTACGATAACAGCTCCGCGAGCTACTCCGAAGCTACGGCCAGCATCGATAGCCTGGCGAGCGGACGCGATTGGACTCGCGCGGGGATTCAGGACTTGTCGCTGTGGTTCAGAGGTTATCCGGCTTCGATGGGCAGCTTTGTCGAAGGGCCGGCGGGAACGTATACGATGATCGCCGGCGGGACCGACATTTGGAACCAGGCGGACGAATTCCACTTTGCTTTCAAGCAGCTCTCGGGGACCGGGTCAATTGTCGCGAAGGTTGAAAGCGTCGAGTTGGCCGACGTGTGGACGAAGGCGGGCGTGATGATCCGGGAGACGCTGGAACCCGGCTCGAAATTCGCCGCCGTCTACATCACGCCAACGAATCTCGACGGCACGCCCACCGAGGGATGCCGATTCCAGGCGAGAACCGACACTGACGGCAGCGCCACCAGCGACACCGCCGTGGTGACGGCCGAGCAAACCACGATAACGGCGCCCTACTGGATCAAGTTGGAGCGCGACGTCGCGGGCAGCTTCAGAGCGTACTACGCCAGCGACGGTGTGAACTGGCGGGCGATGATCTGGAGGCCGGGCATTTCGATGGGCTCGACCGTCTATATCGGCCTGGCCCTGTGCAGCCACAACGCGGACCTGACCGCTGAGGCCAAATTCTCGAACGTACAGACCACCGGGACGGTCACGGGTCAGTGGCAATCCGGGGACATCGGGTTGCTGAGCAATTCCGCCGAGCCGCTGTACGTGGCGATAGCCAATCGCACAGGCTTACCGGCGCAGGTCTTCCACGACGACCCGGCCGCGGCGCAGATAGCTGACTGGACGCAATGGCGGATTCCACTTCAGGCGTTCGCCGACCAGGGAATCGACCTGGCCGACGTGGATAGTATCGCCATCGGCGTAGGCGACGCGAGCAACGCGCAGCCCGGCGGCTCGGGAACGGTATATTTTGATGATATTCAATTGTATGGAGCACAAAGCAACAACTGATTAACGACTATTGACCGTTCGCAAAGGCCCGTCAAAGCGTTTTGTGCGGCCTTAAGAACGGTCAATCGAAATATATTACGGACAAGGTGATGGCTCCGTTGGGAGTGTGTGTCGATCTGCTCGTTACGGGCCTTTCCCGACGGAAAGGCTTGTATGACCTGATTTGAAGGAGGACGATCATGTCTTCGAGGTTGATTTGTTCGACGCTCCGCGAGCGCGGAGTCGGCGCGCTGGCGGCATGGTTTGTTTTGTGTCCGTGGGTGATTCTCGCCGCCGTAAACCTTCCGACGGATGCGGCGCTGGTCGGCTGGTGGAAGCTTGACGAGACCTCCGGCACCGTCGCACGCGACGCCAGCGGCAAAGGGCACAACGGGACCCTCCGAGGCAACCCGCAATGGGTAGCCGGGAAGGTCGATGGAGCCATGCTGCTCGACGGGGAAGGAGACTATGTGGATATCGGCAGCGTGGGGATAAGCGGGGCCGCCCGCAGAACGCTGGCCGGCTGGGCGCGGGCGAGCACCACTGCGATACCCGCCTGGACAAGCGTCTTCGGCTTCGTGCCGAACGGCGCTACCGATGGAACGTACTTCGACGTCGAGGTGGATGATGCGGGCCGCTACGTCGTGAACGTCCAAGGATGGCAGGCTGTTATCTGCCCTCTGGATACTGAGTGGCACCATTTTGCTCTGTCCTATGACGGAGCCGGCGGAAGCTGGTATCTTGACGGTGCGTCGATCGGCACCGACGCCGGCGAGCTCGGGACTATGGACCAGGTGCGAATCGGCGCCAACCTCAGCGAATCGCATTACTTCCCGGGTCTGGTCGATGACGTTCGCATCTACAATACGGTCCTGGACGAAAGCGAGATCAAAGGACTGGTGGCGGGCCATAAAGCGTACAACCCTCTTCCCGTCGACGGCTCGCTTTACAAAGACCCTTGGGCGAGCCTTAGCTGGTCGGCTGGCGATACGGCGGCTTCGCACGACGTCTACTTCGGCACCGACTTCGAGAAGGTCAGGGACGGCGCGGGCCAGACCTTTCAAGGCAATCAAACCGACCTCGTCTTCATCGTCGGGTTTGCCGGCCATCTCTTGCCGGACGGTCTCGTGCCGGGCACGACGTATTACTGGCGCATCGACGAAGTCGAAGCCAACGGCGTCACAACGTACACGGGTAACGTCTGGAGTTTCTGGATTCCGCCGCCGACCGCACACGATCCGAATCCTCCCGACGGTGCCGAGTTTGTCGGACCGGACAAGGTCACTTTGAGCTGGACACCGGGTCTCAACGCGAGGTTGCACACGGTCTACGTTGGTGAGTCCTTCGATGACGTGAGCAATGCCACGGGAGGGACGCCGGCGGGCGCCTCGGCCTACAATCCCGGTCCGCTCGAATCGGGAAGGGTCTATTACTGGCGGGTCGATGAGTTCGACGCCGTCCGGACGTATAAGGGTGACGTCTGGAGCTTCACGACGCCCGGCACGGTCGGCAATCCGAATCCTGCATTCGGTGCGACAGACGTGGCGATGAATGCGGTTCTGAGCTGGACGCCGGCCGACGGCGCCGCCTCACACCAACTCTACTTCGGGACGGACAAGGAGGCCGTTCGCAATGCTGACACAGCTTCGCCCGAGTACGAAGGTCCCAAACCGCTGGGCGCTGAAAGGTACGATCCCGGCTTACTTGAGCCGGGCGTTACTTACTACTGGCGCGTCGACGAGGTCGATGCTCAGGGGGGCACGTCAACGGGACCTCTGTGGAGTTTTACAGCGAGTATCTTCCTTCTCGTAGACGACTTCGAGAGCTATACCGATGACGACGCGGCGGGCCAGGCCATTTGGCAGAGTTGGATAGATGGCTTGGGCGTGACCGACAACGGCGCCCAGGTCGGCTACTTACAGCCGGCGTATGCCGAGCGAACCATCGTCCACGGTGGTGAACAATCCATGCCGCTATTGTATTTCAACGTGGGCGGTGTTACGGATTCGCATGCGTCTTTGACGCTATTAGCGTTGCGTGACTGGACGCAGGCTGGGGTGGCGGAATTGTCGCTCTGGTTCCGGGGCGGCTCGGAGAACGATGCCGAGCCGTTGTATGTGGCCCTCGCCAATCTCACAGACGTCTCTGTCGTGGTCGCTCACGAGGACGCGAACGTTGCACTATCGTCCGCCTGGACGAAGTGGACCATCCCGCTACAGGATTTTGCCGACCGTGGAATAGACCTGAGCAACGTGGACACGATCTCCATCGGCCTAGGCAGTCAGTCCGGTATTCCCGTGGTGGGCGGTACGGGAACGGTCTACATTGACGATATCCGTCTGTATCGGCCCTAACCAGAGCCACAGATAAAAGCTTGCAACGTAATGGATAGATCAGAATAACAATCGATTATCTTGTTTGAAGGAGAGCTATCATGCATAAAGGATCGATTTATCTGATGTCTTTCATTTTCTTGCTGAGCCTGGTCCTGACCAGTGGAATAGAAGCCGAACTCGTCGGCTGGTGGAAGTTCGACGAAGGCTCCGGCACCATTGCCGCTGATTCTTCGGCGGGAGGCAACGACGGCACACTTGAAGGTAATGCCGACTGGGATATTGGAAATTTTGGCGATGCCGTGTTTCTCGACGGTTCCTCGTGGGTGGAGATCCCGCCCGCACCCTGGGATACTATCGAAAGGAACGTGACCGTCGCTTTCTGGGCCTTTGGTGACGACACAATGCCTGTCAACATGCCGGCGAAGTCAAGATTTTTATTAACGGCGAACTCTTCCATAGCGGTACCGGAATGACCCGAATCATGACGGGCGTGAACGCATTTACAATTGGTGTCAGGGCCACAAGCGACCGCACAGTTGGTTACGTTGGAAGGATAGACGATTTTCGGCTGTATAACCAGACGTTAGAGGAAGCGGAAATCATGGCCGTTATGGAAGGGGCTGGAGCAAGCTTCCCGCTGGCGATGGGTCCTAATCCCGCCGATGGCGATTTAATCAATGACACCTGGGCGACCCTCGAATGGTATGCCGGAGATTCCGCTGTTTCTCACGATGTTTATTTGGGCGATGATTATGATGTCGTTAGCAACGCTACCACGGATTCAGAAGTCTTTCGAGGCAACCAGACCTTGGCGTTCTACGTGGCCGGCTTTCCCGGATACGCCTATCCGGACGGCTTCGTTCCAGGAACGACGTACTATTGGCGAATCGACGAGGTCAACGATGCCAATCCGGACAGTCCATGGAAAGGTTCTGTTTGGAGTTTCTCGTTACCTCCGAAGACGGCTTACGCTCCCGATCCGGCGGACGGCGCCGAGGACGTGGGTCCGGACAACGTGACGTTGAGCTGGACACCGGGGTATGGGGCTACATTGCACACGGTGTATCTCGGTGATAATTTCGACGACGTGGACAATGCCGAAGGAGGATTGCCTTTAGGGACCACGACCTACAGCCCCGATCCGCTCGAATCGGAGAAAGTGTATTACTGGCGGGTTGATGAGTTTGACGCCGCTGAGACGCATAAAGGCGACGTCTGGAGTTTTACAACGCAGGGCGCTGTCGGCCATCCACAGCCGGCGTATAGCGTGACGGATGTGCCATTGAATACGACATTAAGCTGGACGCCGTCGGATTCTGCTGCCTCGCACCAGCTTTATATCGGTGTGGATAAGGAGACGGTGCGCAATGCCGATGCCGGCTCGCCGGAATATAAAGGCTCGATGGCGCTGGGCTCAGAGAATTATGATCCCGGATTGCTTGACGCTGACACGACATATTATTGGCGAGTGGACGAAGTCGATAACCAGGGGAATACGGCGAAAGGACCTCTTTGGATTTTCACGACAGGCGCGTTCCTCCTTGTGGACAACTTCGAGAGTTACACCGACGACGATGCAGCGGGGCAGGCGATCTGGCAGACGTGGATCGACGGCTTTGGCATTGCTGACAACGGCGCGCAAGTCGGCTACCTGATGCCCCCGTATGCCGAGCAGACAATCGTTCACAGCGGCTCGCAGTCGATGCCGCTTCTGTACGTCAACGAAGCCGGCGTTACCAACTCGGAGGCATCGAGGACGTTGACAGCGCCGCGAGACTGGACGCAGGCGGGCGTGGAGGAATTGTCACTGTGGTTCAGAGGCGCTGCGGGCAATCCGCCACAGGCGGACTCTACGTGGCGGATTGTCAATGACGATCCGCGTGCGGCTACGCTTCGCACGTGGAAGCAGTGGGTTATCCCGCTGTCCGCCGACGGCGGATTTGCCGATAAGGGTATCAATCTGAGCAATGTCAATACAATTGCGGTCGGCCTGGGCACCAAGGGCGACGTAGCGGCGCCCGGCGGCACGGGAACGATGTATTTCGATGATATCCGGTTGTATAGGCCGTACCGAAGTGTACAATTTTTTTCAAAGGAGACATGCTATGTGTAAACGACTCATCTATCTCGCTCTTGCCGTGTTCTGTCTGGGCCTGATTTCTGCGAGCGCGGCCCGAGCGGATCTGATCGGCTGGTGGCGGTTCGAGGAAGGCTCCGGCGACACCGCCCACGACAGCTCCGGAAACGGTTACGACGGTACGCTGCTCGGAACGCCGGACTGGGGCGCAGGCCCGGCAGGCTCCGGCGGCGCCGTGGTGTTCAGCCCGGATACTTGTCTCGGAATCGATTGCGGTACCTTCGATCCGACCGATGGGACGGGACAGTTTAGCCTGGCCCTCTGGGCGTTCTGGGACGGGACGGGAGACTTTCAGCACTTTTTCACCAAATCGAACGGATGGGGCGCCGACACCATGATGTTCCAGGTCGAGCTGTGGGGCGCCCATACCAACGCAACCTATACAGACCGCGTCGGCGTTTCCTATCAGTCCGCCGGGTCGATTCCCTTCGACATCATGCCAAAGAACGAATGGACTCACCTGGTCTGGACGTTTGATGGGAGCATGCTCAGGGTCTATCTCAATGGCGTCGACAACGAAGGCCCCAAGGCTTTCTCAATCGGCTCGGACGTCACTTCCCCCGTCTTAATCGGCGTGGCCGACACCGGCGCAAGGGTCTTCCACGGTCCGCTTGATGAGATCCGGGTCTACAGCCACGCCCTGTCCGAGAGCGAGGTCCTGGCGGTTATGAAAGGCGGATCGTGGCCGTACGCTTTCGGACCCGATCCGGCCGACGGCGCTTTGTACCCGGATACGTGGGTCACACTGAGGTGGTCGGCGGGCGATTCGGCGGTCTCGCACGACGTGTATCTCGGAGAGGATTTCGACAGCGTGAACGAAGCGACGCAGGACTCCGACCTGTACCGAGGCAACCAAACCTTGGCGTTTTACGTGGCTGGCTTCCCGGGATATGCCTACCCCGAAGGTCTCGTGCCCGGTACGACGTACTATTGGCGAATCGACGAGGTAAACGAGGCTGATCCGAACAGCCCGTGGAAAGGCCCAGTCTGGAGCTTCTCGATCCCACCTAAGACGGCTTACAATCCGGACCCGGCCGACGGCGCCGGCCTTACCGATACGGCCGTGACTCTCCGCTGGACAGCGGGATTCGGCGCAAAATTGCATACGATTTACTTCGGCGAGAACTACGACCAGGTCGACAACGCCACGACGGGCGTCGCGCGCGGAACGCCCGACTATAATCCCGGCGCGCTCGAAGAGGAGAAAGTCTACTACTGGCGGGTTGATGAATTCGACGGCGTGGGTACCTACAAAGGTGACGTGTGGACTTTTGCGACGCCCGGTGCGGTGGGCAATCCACAGCCGGCTAACGGTGCCGCCGACGTGGCGATGGCCACGACTCTGAGCTGGACGGCCGCAACCAACGCCGCGTCGCACCAGCTCTATCTCGGAATGGACAGGCAGGCGGTGCGCAACGCCGATACCGGTTCGCCCGAGTACATAGGTCCTAAGTCCCTTGGGGATGAAAACTACGATCCCGGATTCCTTGAGGCGGACGCCACGTACTATTGGCGTGTAGACGAGGTCTATGCCGGCAATACGGTCAAAGGCCCCGTCTGGAGCTTCACGGTAGGCAACTATCTGCTGGTGGATGATTTCGAGAGCTATACCGATGACGATCCGAACGGTATGGCGATCTGGCAGACCTGGGTCGACGGCTTCGGCATCGCCGACAATGGCGCTCAGGTCGGCTACCTGATGCCCCCGTATGCCGAGCAGACGGTTGTTCACGGCGGCACGCAATCCATGCCGTTGCTCTAC
>JARRQQ010000189.1:0-607 GCA_037381725.1 Sedimentisphaerales bacterium | reverse complement strand
GGCCAATGCGATCGAGCCGCTTTACGTCGCAATCTCCAACAGCGCGGGCAGTCCGGCAGTGGTGGCCCAAAGCGATTCAAATGCGGCGACAACCTGGGCCTGGACGCAGTGGATCGTCCCGTTGCAAGCCTTTGCCGATCAGGGGATCAATCTGAGCGACGTGGACAAGCTTATGATCGGCCTAGGCAACAAGTCCGGCGCAGCGTCGTCCGAGGGTACGGGAACGATGTACATTGACGATATCCGGCTGATTCAGCCGTAAGACGAACTAAAGTGAGCTAAAGTGCCTAAAGTGGGCTAACGCCGACATAGCTTTAGGCACTTTTGACTTTAGTCATTTTAGTCACCTAAAGTTTCTCTTGACGCCGGGGCAACCGATTTGGTATAAAAAAGGAACGTGAAGGTGCGGAAGATGGTCGATTTGTCTTCCGCACTTTCTCACGCTTACGAGGAGTTCGGAGTCGGCTTTGGAGAGAAGGAGGTCTTCTAATCACGAGGAATTCTTCCCAGCCAAACGTGAGCCGGGAAACCATAAATCTCATGAGCTATACTAATCTTTTAAGGAGGCATGTCATGTCGAGAAAACTGCTTTGTTTAAGTATTCTTG
>JARRQQ010000188.1:11713-21205 GCA_037381725.1 Sedimentisphaerales bacterium | reverse complement strand
GGTCTGATTGATCGGCAATACCCTTTCTTGGTTGGTCATAAAGCTCACGTAAATGCCATTAAAACTGCCGTAGAGGTTTATCTTATCGTCGCTAAAACTGGGCGCTTGCCAGAGAAACTCCCGAATCATTTGCCCAAAGATCCTTTTACAGGCCAAGCCTTCATCTATGAGATAACCGATCACGGCTTTGCTCTCCGCTGCCAGGGTAAAGAATTCCTGAGAAGAAAAAACGAATTTCTGAAATTCAAGGTCCAGAAGTGACCTTGTCTAATCCACAAACAGTCAGAAACCCTCGTATCGGGCGCAATTCCTGAGTTCTGCCAGGGAAGAAGATGCCCAGCGGGACTCAAGGGCGGGACGCCCTCGCCACTGGGAGTCTGCCAAAATGGCACGATGGGCGATACTCACCGATTATCCTGTGGCTTGCCGGGAAAATATAACTTCATGTTGGACGGTTGGTTAGGCAGGCTTCGCGCTCGCGGGCCGATAGCTGGCACGTTGTTTGCACACTTACTCTATAGTGATGAACTTTAGCGAAAGGAATACGACTATGGCTAAGATTATTGGGATAGACTTGGGAACAACGAACTCCGTCGTGGCGGTCATGGAAGGCTCGGCGCCGAAGGTTTTGATTAATTCGTCCGGCTCGCGCCTCACGCCCTCGGTCGTCGGGTTTACCGACAAGGGCGAGCGTTTGGTCGGCCAGATCGCACGCCACCAGCAGGTGACCAATCCGGAGAACACCGTCTTCTCCATCAAGCGGTTCATGGGCCGGCGCCACCACGAGGTGAGCGCTGAGGAGAAGATCGTCCCCTACGGGATTACGGGCGGTTCGGACGAGCTGGTGAAGGTCAATGTCCGGGGCAAGGAGTACACGCCGCCGGAGATCTCGGCCATGATCCTCCAGGATCTTAAAAAGACCGCGGAGGACTATCTGGGCGAACAAGTGACGAACGCCGTGATTACCGTTCCGGCGTATTTTAACGATTCGCAGCGCCAGGCGACTAAGGACGCGGGTAAGATCGCGGGGCTTGAGGTCGAGCGGATCATCAATGAGCCGACTGCCGCGGCCCTCGCTTACGGACTGGAGAAGAAGAAAAACGAAAAGGTCGCCGTCTTCGACTTCGGCGGCGGGACATTCGATATTTCGATCCTCGATATTGGCGACAACGTCTTCGAGGTGCTCAGCACGAACGGCGATACGCATCTCGGCGGAGACGATTTGGATGCCGTCCTTATCAATTATCTGGCGGATGAGTTCAAGAAGACCGAAGGGATCGACCTGCGCAGCGACCCGATGGCCCACCAACGCCTCAAAGAGGCCGCGGAGAAGGCCAAGTGCGAATTGAGCACGCAGCGGGAGAGCACGGTGAACCTGCCGTTTATTACCGCGGACGCCTCGGGGCCGAAGCACTTGCAGATAACGATCACACGCAGCAAGTTCGAGTCGCTTGTAGAGGGCGTCTTCGATCGGCTCAAAGAACCGTGCCGAAAGGCATTAGCCGATGCGAAGCTGTCTCCCAACGACATTGCGGAGATCCTGCTCGTCGGCGGCTCGACGCGGATTCCAAAGGTTCAGGAAATTGCCAAAGAGATCTTCGGCAAGGAGCCGAACAAGAGCCTCAATCCCGACGAGGTCGTCGCGCTCGGCGCGGCTATCCAGGGAGCCGTGCTGGCTGGAGACGCGGGCGTGAAAGACATTCTGCTCCTGGACGTGACGCCGCTCTCGCTGGGTGTCGAGACGCTGGGTGGCGTGATGACAAAGCTGATCGATCGGAACACCACGATTCCGACCAGCAAGAAGGAGATCTTCTCCACCGCCGCCGACAGTCAGACGACCGTGGACATTCACGTTTTGCAGGGCGAGCGCGAATTCGCCCGCGACAACCGCACGTTGGGTCGGTTCCAGTTGACGGATATTCCGCCGGCGCCTCGGGGCATGCCCCAGATCGAGGTGGCCTTTGACATCGACGCCAACGGCATCCTGAACGTTTCGGCCAAGGATCTCGGCACGGGCAAGCAGCAGTCGATTGAGATCAAGTCCAGTTCCGGGCTGAGCGAAGAGGAAGTCGATAGGATGACCAAGGACGCGGAGTCCCATGCCGCCGAAGACAAAAAGAAACGGGAAGTCGTGGACTTGAAGAACCAGGCCGATCAGTTAGTCTACTCGACCGAGAAGACGCTCAAAGAGCACGGCGAGAAGGTTTCCGCCGAGGTACGCGGCAATATCGAAAACGCCGTCAACAACCTGAAAGAGGCGGTCAAAGGCGAGGACGCGGACGCGATAAAGAAAGCGATCGACAATCTCGGTACCGCCAGTCAGGAATTGGGCAAGGTGCTCTACGAAGAAGCCGCCAAGAAACAGGCCGCCTCGGGGGCTGCCGGCCAGGCCGGCCAGCAGACGCCTCCTCCTCCGCCCGAGGGAGAGGTCAAGAGAAAGGGCGGCGAGGACGTTATCGACGCCGAGTTCGAGGCAAAAGACAATCCGCAGTAACACCCGCTCGGAAGGCGGTATCGAACGCACCAGGAGTGCTTGATTTCCTGCGTGCTTCGGAGGGCAGGAAAGGGAAAGGCAAAGACAAGCCGGGGCGCCGTTCAACGGCCACCCCGGCTTGTTTGCTTTTTGGAGACGTTGCTACAGAGGTTTTCCCATGGCGTCGAGCGGTTCTTCAACGGTTAGCTTATCGCCGAGTGTCGCCGCCAGGTTGGGAAGGTCGTATACGGTCAACGCCCCATGCACGGCGTTGACCTGTTGATTAACGGAACAGCCGGACTTTATCACGTCGGACCATGAGGCTAACGTGCGCGTTAGCTTGACCGAGCCGAAGAGGTCCGGTTCGAGTGCCGCTGCGTGCAACGAGGGGACGCCTACGTTGCCGACGGCGACAAGATTCACCGGTCTTGTCGTGTCGACGGCGTCCCGCCCTCGAATCGCGGGCAGGCTGCCCGCGACACGGGCGCAGACCAGAATATCTTCCGCTCTCATGCCGACGTAGGAGCGTCCGAGCAAGTAAGCCATGAAGACGTCCTTCCAATCTACCCCTGTTGCGTCACATATTGCTCTTCCACCATCAACTTGTGTCTCGCCCGTACCCCGCAAATCTACCGCCAGCACGCACCGGCCCTCCTTGACGAGTTTTTCGATGGGGCCTCCCGGAGCTGCGTCGGCGTCCTTGCCTTTCTCGTGAACGTAGAGGACCGGGGCGGAGCCGGACGCCTGGCTTCCGGGGACGAACATCAACGCCGGCAGAACAATTCCGGCTTCAGGCTTTATGACCATCTTTTTAATCTGGTAGCCGTCGCGTTGGATTGTGCCGGATGGCACCACTTCGGGTTTTGGCAAATCGGCGAGTTTTCGGATGCCGGCGATCTGGCGCACCTTATCCATCAGGTCAGCGCGGTTGCTCGTTGTCCACAGCTCTTTGCGTCGCTTAGCCAGATTCTTCTCGTAGTCGCGATTCAGGTCATACGCCGATCGCGCGCCGTCTAAGAGCATAACCTGGCCGCCGGGCGTACACTGAACCTCCTGCTCGTTGAGCAGCTTAATGTCCGGCTCGGTGATCGGCTCGTCCCTTTTGAGCAGCCATCGCGCCATCCAGCGCACGACGCCTTGCCGCTGGAGCTGGTTGTAGTTATGCTCGGCGTCGTTCTCCAGCAATCCGATGCGTTCGGCGAATCCCATTCGTGAATACAGCCGCTTCGCGTAGCGGAACGAATTCCACACGCCGGTAATGTCGAAGAAGTCCTTGGTCGCGCAACAGATCAGGATCGGCGTCGGGGCGTGCATCATCAAATAGTCCGCGTGGTCCATGCCGAACGCGATCTGACCGTAGATGTTCTGCTCGGCGTCCTGGGGCCCGATAGTGTTCAGGAGGCGTTCGAGACTCGTGATGTAACAGCTTGGCGCCGCGGCGATGATCCGATCGTCCAGTGCCATGAGGTACGAGGTTTGCGTGCCTCCGCCGCTGTTGCCCGTGCAGCCGATGCGCTTCGGATCGACCTCGGGACGCGATTGCAGGTAGTCGATGGCGCGCATCCCGTCCCAAACCTCAAAGCGGGCGGTGTTGCGCCCGAGCAGGATGCTGTTGACACCGAGCATCGTATGGCCCCGCGTGCCGGCCAGCTTTGGCCATTGCGAGAGCATCTGGCCGCGTTCGCCCTGGTCCACGGGATCAAAGACAAGCCCGGCCATCCCATTGAGTGCCAACAATGCGCCCATCGTCTGATACGCGTTGCTTGCTTTGCCGTTGAAGCTGTGGCCGCACGGCACGATGACGCCCGGGTAGGGCGGCTTATGTTTTGAAGGATCGGGCAAGAACAGCAGCGCCGTGACGTAGTTTTTCGGCTGGCTCTCGAAGATGACCTTTTCGACCGTGTAGCCGTCGCGTGAGACGATGCCCGTGGTCTTCGGATTGAGCGGCGCTCGTTCCGACAGGCCCCCAAGGGCTTCGATGAATTTCTTGTGGAGCCGGCTTTGATACTCCGCAATTTGCTCCGGCGTCGTGCGTTTTTCGTACTGGCTTTTCCACTCGTCGAACCGCTGCCCGGCCTGCCCGAGCAGGTAATGACTCATCATGTTGGCGGGCGCTACGCCGTCGATCTTCTCCGGGAGCACGCGCAAGTCGTCCTCCGCCGGCGCACCGGCGGCAAGCGTCAGACTCAGGAACGTTGTCACGACAATCAGGCTCTTTCGATTCATAATGCCCTCACTTTCTTATTGAACGCCAAGTGGCCTTCTTCAGTGAAATGGTACGGCAAATCACTCAACGACGATAGCATAACACACTCTGTGGTCTCAGTGAAAGAGGCAATCGCGCGGTGCCTTTACATTTCTGGGCTCATTTGCCGATACAGAAGCGATTGAAAATCTGCTCCAATATCCGTTCATCGATGTGGTCTGTGACGGGCCGGCGGATATCGGAGACGGCCTGACAGGCGGCCCGGAGCATCAATGCGACGACCTCGTCGTTTCCAGCTTTCAGTTCGCTGATGGATTCTCTAACGTGGCTGATAGAGTCCGTGACGGCCTGCCGATGCCGGGCGGTCAAAGTGACGCCGCTTGCATGGGGAATCTGAAGTTGCCCGGCTAATTTGGCGTCGATGCTCTCTCGCAGCAATTCGATCCCCGTACCGGCGTGTACTGAGGTGGGTAAGAAGTCCTCCCCAAACGATTCGTTCAACCCGGCTGTACGTTCGGGTAAAAGCTGTTCGCTGAGTAAATCGCACTTGGTTGCAACTGGAAGGACCGTCTTGCACTCGATGAGTTTGCGGATGGCGACGTCATCCGCCCAGTTCCTTTTTGAGAGGTCGACGCAGAACACAACGACGTCGCTGTGTCGCAGCGCCTCGATTGCGGCCTGCTGGGCCAGCTCGTCGAGGATTGATTCGGTGTCCCGCCTCTTGCGCGACGCGATTAGGCCCGCACAATCGAAGAGCACACATTTGCAATGAGCCAACTGACAAACGCCGGTCAAGACGTCTCGCGTTGTTTTGCGCTGGTCTGAGACGATGCTTCTCTCCGTGCCGAGAAGTTTGTTCAGCAGGGTGCTCTTTCCGGCGTTGGGCGCGCCGGCGATTCCTACCGCCGGCATATCAACAACCGTCTCGTATTGAATACTGCCCGACAGCAGCTCTTCGAGTTGACTCCTAATGCCGGCGAGCCGGGCGACCGCCTCATCTCGCGTGATAAATTCGATACCCTCGCCGCTGAAATCCAGTCCGGCTTCGATCAGACTGAGAGTCTCTACCAGATTCTCGCACACCGCCGCCGTGGTCTCGCCCAGTCGTCCACTCAGCAATCTCTCCGCGGCGCTTAGTTGAACCTCGTTCGTGCTGACAATGATCTCATTCACCGCCTCGGCCTGAGCCAGGTCGATCTTGTCGTTCAGGAACGCCCTGGCGGTGAATTCACCCGGCTCGGCCATGCGAAGCCCGCGACGGAGCAGGCTTTCGATCAAAACTTCCGTCACGGCGGAGCTTGTGTCTATATGGATTTCCGCGACGTCATCGCCGGTATAAGATTGGGGAGCGACGAAGAGATACAGCTTCACGTCAATCTTCAACTCACCGTCGACGTCAACGGACCCAGACAGAAGGTAGGGTGGGGCTTGCCCCACCATCGGAAGATCGAGAGCACCCGTCCAGAGGTGTCTGCAAATTGCTGTGGCGTCGGGACCGCTAATACGAAGAATGACGCGCTGGTCCGAAGTCGGAGAGCTGACGGCAAAAATGGTGTCGGTGACGTTGTATCGTGTGTCCCGCATGAATGAAAGTGCCTAAAGTGAGCTATAGTGAGCTAAAGTGCCTAAAGTTATAGGGTGTGTCCGCCTTGGGCGGATTGCGCACGCGGACGCTTACGTGTCACTTTAGTTCACTTTAGGCACTTCCAACTTTAGTCACTTTGCCTTCTTACATGTTTTTGAAGAACGGCTTGGGTTTCTTCTTTTTGGCCTTGCCGCCGGTCTTGCTTGTTGCGGCTACCAGGCCTTTCGATTCCGCTTGCTCTTTCTCGCGGATGTGTTTGCGAATGACGTGCTGCTCGACCACGCCGGCAAATGTGCTGGCCATAATGTAGAGATTCACGCCCGACGGTCCGTTATAGAGCATCAGCGGGAACAGCACCGGCATCATGATCTTCATCATTTTCTGCTGCTGAGCGACTTGCGGATTCGTCGCGGCGCTCGCCTGGGACGGCATCAACTGCTGTTGGAGATAGAACGCCACGCCCATCAGGATCGGCAACAAATTCAACGAGTAGATCTTCCAGCCCAGCAACGGTATGGCAATCGGGTGGGGAAAAGTCCAGGCCGCGTCCGGGACGGACAAGTCGGTGATCCAGAACGGCAGGAAGGCGGCGCCGCGCAGGTCGATGCTGGTGTAGACCGCGCTCCACAGGGCGATCCAGATGGGCATTTGGACGAACATGGGCAGCATGCCCATTACGGGCGAAGCCCCTTGCTCCCTGTAGAGGGCCATCATCTGCTTGTTCATCTCGGTCTTGTTGTTGGCGTATTTCTTCTTGATCTCCTCGACCTTCGGGGCGAGCGTGCCCATCTTGCTCATGGAGACCTGGCTCTTCTTCGTAATCGGATGCATGACCAATCTCATCAGGAAGACGAGGATGATGATGACAACGCCGTAGTTGGGGATCACGACGTGCATCCATTTCATGATGGCCAGGATTCCGAACGCCAACGGGCTGATGATCCAGGCCGGGCAGCAACATCCCATAAAGGTGATCGTCTGGACAAAGCCCAGGTCACGATACTCCTTGTTACTTTTGAAGAGGCTCTCGCTTTTAGGGCCGAAATAGAGTTGAAAGTTGTACGTCTTGCTCGGCAGAATCGCCAGGTCCACGGCGACCGTCTTGTCGGCGTCGTCGGTTTTGGAGGCGCCTTCAGGATAATAGAGTTCGCCCGTTACGGGCTTGATCCAACTACAATAGTTTTGGCCCCCGTGTGGCAGAGGAACGGCGATAGCCGCGAAGTACTTATTGACCGCCGCCGCCCAGAGAAGGCCCGCGCCCGGTCTGTCCAATTCCCTCTTCTCAACGGTCTTTGCTTTCGCCAAGGCTCTCTCGTCGTGCATCGCACTGGTAATGCCGCCCTTCAGGTCTCGGAAAGCGGCTATGACGCTTCTCATGTCTCTACGGAAGCCTTCTCTGTTCACACCGCCCGGCCCGGTCATGTTAAAGCGTACCTTTTCCTCCGCGCCTGTCAGATTCTCAACGACAATATCGCAGTCGAAAAGGTAGGTGTCTTTGCGGACCGTGTAGGTCTTGGTTAGCTTCAGGACCGGCTCGCCCGTGGTCTTGTTGTTGATCGTCGCTTCGAATCGAGCGGTTTGCGAACCGTCCTCTTTAGTTTGAGGCTCGGAGCTCTGCCACTCCAGCTTGTCCAGAGGTAGCTGCAACTGTTCCTCGACAAAGACAAGGGCCGTGTTGGCCATGACCAGGACTTCACTACCGCCGGGGGCGGTCATGGGCGAGACGAATTCAAGCGGCTGCGGATTCTTGGGATTGCGGTTATCCCATTTGCTGAAAGTGACGGTTCTAATGGCGGCGCCTTTGGAGGTCAGTTCGATCCGGAACTTATAGCCGCTATTCGGATCGACCGAGCCGAGCGTCATCGTCTTGGCAGGCGCGTGCTCGGCGCCCAAAGACGCCGTCTTGGCGGCGGTCATCTGTTGGGCGTCCGCAGCCGGGGCATCCTGGGTCGCTGGTGATGCGCTGTCCTCAATGTTTTGCAGGAGAATACAGCCCGGCTGAACCTCAGACGATTGCTCGAAGAATCCGGACTCGACCACAAGCCAGCCACAAAACACGACGAAGCCGACAACAATCAAAGCCAAAGTTGCTTTCATCATCGAATATCACAACGCAAATCCGTGTGCGTTCTCATCCTTCAATAATCAATGTTCTCTATCTGCCGCTCTGGAGCCGCTCCGCGTGGAAGTTGTCCAACTGGTCGATGGCGAATATCTTCTTCATGGTGCTCTTGAAATCGTATTCGAGCCGGACGAAGTGCACCTTGTCTTCCTTGACGTACACGTAGCTGGCCCGGTTGTCCTTGTCTCTGGGCTGGCCGACCGAGCCGATATTAATGATGGCTTTTTCGTCATCGACGATGGGATACACGCCGTTCAGCTCGTTCGGCAGGTAGAAATCAGGCTCGTCGAGGAAGACGCCGGGCATGTGCGTATGGCCCACGAAGCAGACGTGATTGACGCGCTCGAAGAGCAGCCGGACCTTGAGCGGGTTCGTGTAAACGTCGTCGGGGAAAATGTACTCGTTGATCGGCCTCCGGGGCGAGGCGTGGACGAAGTCGATGGTCGCCGAGTTCTTGCCCATCTTATACTTGAGCGTTCGCCGCATGGGCAGCTTGCCCAGGAAGCTCCAGCGTGTGTCCCGCTCAGCGGGCTCGTCCTCCGATTCCAGGACCTCCCGGGTCCAGAAACTCGCCTGTTCGGCGCCGTAATTGAAATTCGTCGGTTCGTAAAACACCGCGTAGTCATGGTTGCCCAGGACACACCACTTGGTCTTAGTGATGATCAAATCCAGACATTCCCTCGGATTGGGTCCATAACCGACCACGTCGCCCAGGCAGTAGATGGTCTTGATGCCGCGTTTTTTCACGTCGGCCAGAACCGTGGTCAAGGCTTCGATATTCGAGTGTATATCGCTCAAAATCGCAAACATATACGCCCTTAGGTAAACAACAAAACAGCTTTTCTAATGTGAAAGACTCTTACATAGCAGAAATATTGCTGAGATTCCACAAGATTTATTGGCTTTTCGGGCAATCGGGTGCGGACCCGGCCGACCGCGATATTTGCTTGCTCTGAGGTCGAGGCCTGTTATAATGCCCCCGATACGGAACCTGGTATGAGATGGGCGTATGGCAGGCATGAATCTTCTTGAGACTTGCGGGCTGGTGAAGAAGTACTCCGGCCGGATTGTCGTCAACGAGGTGTCAATTACTATTGAGGAGCAGA
>JARRQQ010000188.1:0-11663 GCA_037381725.1 Sedimentisphaerales bacterium | reverse complement strand
GTGGGGCTTTTGGGCCGCAACGGGGCCGGCAAGACCACCTCCTTCAGGATGATTATGGGAATGGTCAAGCCCAACAGCGGGTCCGTGCTCTTTCAAGGGCGGAATATCACGAAATTACCAATGTACAAGCGCGCCCGCCTAGGGGTAGGGTACCTCTCCCAGGAACCGAGCATCTTTCAGCGGTTAAGCGTTCGCAACAATCTGCTGGCGATTCTGGAGACGATGCCGCTTAGTTGGGCCCAGCGTCATCGCCGGGCCGAGATGCTCATCGAGCGTTTCGCGTTGACCGAAGTGGCGAACAGCCAGGGTCGATTCCTGTCCGGCGGCGAGCGGCGGAAGCTCGAAATCGCCCGGGCAATGGTGACCAATCCTTCTCTGGTCCTGCTGGACGAGCCGTTCAGCGGTGTCGATCCGATCGCGGTCGAGGATTTGCAGGTTGAGATTCGCGGGCTGATCGCCTCCGGCGTCAGTATCCTCGTGACGGACCACAACGTCGAAAGAACGCTCGAGGTTGTGGATAAGGCCTACATTATCGACCACGGCAGGGTGATCGGGGCCGGCCCGCCCGCCGAGATTATCCGCAACGAGCTTGTAAGGAAATCCTATCTCGGCAACACCTTCGACGGCGACGAATTCGACAACCGTTAGAACTGAACATCGGTTGCTAGCTGTGAACCTGGAAAAACCGGATCAGAAAGACGCACGTATTCCTGAGGTTTGAGCGGGGCTAATGATTGATATTGAAAAATGCGCAATCACGCACTATCCGGCTGCGGTACTGGGGCAGCGGGCCCAGCCGGTCGAGAAGATCGACGAGTCGATTCGGCGCTTGGTGGATAAGATGATCGACCTGATGTTCAAGCATAAGGGCGTTGGTTTTGCGGCCCCGCAGGCGGGCGTGCCGCTCCGCCTTTTCATCATCTCGCTCGACGGCACCCGAGAAAACGTCAGGGTCTATGTGAACCCGACCATCACCCCGATAGGCGAGCTGGACGCGAACGACGAAGGGTGCCTGTCGGTGCCGGGAGTCTATACGAAAATTCGCCGATACAAGAAATGCGAGGTGACTGCGACCGACCTCGACGGCAACGAGTTCAAAGACGAAGGCGAAGGACTCTACGCCCGGGCGCTCCAGCATGAGTACGACCATATCGAAGGCATGACCATCGTGAACCGCATGGGCCAGACGGCCCGGATCGCGCATCGTAAACAGCTCAAGAAACTCCGGGAACGCGGCAAGTAAGAACGAGAGGAATATCTGAAAGACAGTTGTTGCACCTGCTCATTGCTCAGGAAATTTGCACCTGAGCTCGTGGGAGTCAACAGACTCAAGGGTAAATTAGCATGTAGAGAATAAGAGAGGCATACCCGCGAGACAGTACTCTTTGGGCGGCCTCTCATCGTAATCTTTTCATATATACGTATATATTATAACTCAAGTTTAGGCGAAGTCAAGAAAAAATTGGCCGTGCGTGGGTGATTTGCACGGGCTTGGAACAGCGGATGAATATCGTCTATCTCGGCAGCGGGTGGTTTGGGATTGAGTCGCTGAACGCGCTGAAAGGCTCGGGGCATGATCTGCGGCTGGTCGTGACTCAGCCGCCGCATCCGGCCGGTAGGGGCAGAAAGCCTAATCCGACGCCGGTCGCCCACTGGGCGGGCGCTCACGGAGTACCTTGCATCGAGGCGGAGAATGTAAACGCTCCCAAGGTCGTCGAGCGCATCGCCGGGTGTCAGCCGGACTTGATCGTGGTTATTGCGTTCGGTCAGAAGATCAGCCATGAGTTGATCACTCTGCCGCCGAAAGGAGCTGTCAACGTCCATTCCTCGCTGCTCCCGAAGTACCGCGGGGCCGCACCTATCAACTGGGCTATTGTCAACGGCGAGACGACGACGGGGATTAGTATCATTAGCCTGGTTGACAAAATGGACGCCGGCCCGGTCCTGGCTCAGGCTCAAACGGATATTGGTCCATGCGAAACCGCCGCCCATTTGCACGACAGGCTGGCGGTGATGGCGGGCCCTCTGCTTTTGAAGACAATCGACCAGATCGCCGACGGCACAGCAGTTCATACTGAGCAGGATCATTCCAAGGCGACCCTGGCGCCCAAACTGAAAAAATCCGACGGCGTGCTGGACTTCTCCGAGCCGGCGGAAATCCTGGCTCGCAAGATACGCGGCTTCTGGCCCTGGCCCGGCGCCTCGGCCAATTACGTTTCCAGCAAGAGCGAGAAGTCGGTTCGAGTGACTATTGGCGGAGCGGAGGTTGTTGAAAGTCCGTGTCCAGGGAACCTGCCCGTCGGAGTGTTGGACGAGAACCTAAACGTCATCTGCGGTGAGAGAGCCTTGAAGATCACCCAAATCAAGCCGGCCGGCTCGGGCCTGATGGAATTCAAAGACTTCGCCAACGGCCGCCAAACCCAACCCGGCGACTCGTTCGCCAAAATCGACAGCTAACCCATGGCAGGCCGAAGACCCAAATCTGCGCGGGAGATTGCCGTCGAGGTTCTGGAGCGGTGCGATCCAAGGAAGAGCAACGCCGGTTCGATGCTGGAAAGGCTGTTAGATAAGACCGAGCAGCGCCAGCGGGCGACGGACCTTGTCTTCGGAACGCTGAGGGACCGCCAAGCGATTGATACGGTGATCGTGACATTTTCCGGCCGGGCGGTGGAGAGGATACAAGACAAGCTTCTGGCCATCATTCGTGTCGGCGTCTATGAACTGGTCTATCGTCCAGCAACGGAAGTGTACGCCGTCGTCAACGAAGCGGTGGAACTCGCCAAGGCCACCACGGGCAAAAGGCAGGCCGGCTTCGTCAACGCGGTCCTGAGGCAGATCATACGGCATATCAGCCATCGCGAGAATCCGTTATCAGAGGCGGCTACGCGGCGAACGCTTGTGCAGGCGGCTTCGAGCGGCTGCGAATTCGATACCGATTTTCTACCGGATCGAGAGGCTCATCCGTCGGAATATCTGAGCACGGTTTTTTCGTTGCCGCAATGGCTCATCCGCAATTGGCTCGATACGTTCGGGGAGGAAGTGGCCCGACAAATCTGCCTTGCGTCGAATCGAAGGCCGGGCATCACTATCCGTCCCAATAGGCTGAGGACCACGATAGCTGCGTTATCAGAGAAACTCAGGCAAGCCGGCATAGAACTACAGACGAGCTCTGAGGAATTGCTGATTGCGATCGACAATCCACGGGCCATATCTCAGCTTCCGGGCTTTACGGAGGGCGAATTTGTGGTTCAGGATGCTACCGCTTCTCGACCGGTTCAACTCTTGAATCCCCAGCCGGAGTGGTCGATCCTCGATCTCTGCGCGGCGCCGGGCGTGAAGACGACCCAGTTGGCTGAGGCGACCCGAGATTTGGCGAGGATTGTCGCGACTGATATCAGCCCCCACCGGCTGGAGAGGGTCAGGGAAAATGTTACTCGCCTCGGCGTCAAGAGCGTTGAGATTGTCAGTTACGAAGAGCTCGGTGATTCCAAATTCGATTGTGTCCTGCTGGATGTCCCATGCTCGAACACGGGCGTTCTAGCCAAGCGCGTCGAGGCCCGCTATCGCGTTTCCCCGGACGGTGTTCGAACGCTCACCAAGATACAACGGGAGTTGCTGAGTGACGCCACGGCGAGACTCAAGCCGAACGGTCGAATCTGTTACAGCACGTGTAGCGTTCAAGAGTGCGAAAACGGTGGGCTTGTGAGAGAGTTTCTCATGAGCCATCCCGACTTTGAGCTGGAGTGCGAAGAGTTGATCCTTCCGTCAGTCGAGCAATTCGACCATGACGGGGGCTACACGGCCATTCTCGTTAGGCCGTGAAGCCCACTCGGAGAAACTGAAAGGAAAAAAACATACCCTTTGCCTCCACAACCTGTTATAGTCGAATCTCAATGAGTCAATTGCTGGACCAAGTCAATGGTCCCGACGACGTAAAAGAGTTGTTGGGCCCAGAGCGAAGAGCTCTGGCGGAGGAGATACGCCAGCTCATTCTCGATACGGTCAGCCAGACCGGCGGGCACCTCGCGAGCAATCTCGGCGTGGTGGAGCTGACACTGGCGCTGCACTGCGTCTTCGATTTCCGCAAGGACAAACTGCTCTGGGACGTCGGGCATCAGTGCTACGCGCATAAGATTCTCACCGGCCGAAAGGAGAAGTTCAAGAATCTCCGTCACCCCGATGGGCTTAGCGGCTTTCCCAATCCTGCCGAGAGCGAGTACGACCTGTTTTCCGTCGGCCACGCGGGCACGTCGATCGCCACCGCCATCGGAATGGCCCTGGCCGAGCAGATCAGAACGGGCCTCGCGACGCGCGACCCGGAACACGGGCCGCGAGAAGCGGACGACGAGCCGGATGAAAGAAGCAAGATCGTGGCGGTCGTCGGCGACGCGAGCATCGTCAACGGCGCGTCCTTCGAGGCCCTCAACAATCTCGGTCTGGTCAAGCGGCAACTGCTGATCGTGCTCAACGACAATTCAATGGCCATCGACGCCACGGTCGGAGCGGTGGCGAAGTATTTCTCGAAAGTCCGGCTCAGTCATACCTACGAAGGTCTACGCAAGACGACCAGCAACATCCTGGAGCATATGCCCGTTTTCGGCAAGACCGTGGATGAAACGCTTGAGAGGATCAAAAAGAGCATCCGCATGGCCCTGCCCGCCAGTCAGATGTTCGAGAGTATGAATATCCCCTATTTCGGCCCCGTTGACGGCCATGACGTCGGATCGTTGGTCCGGCTGTTCGAGGCCCTGGCAGAGCTGAATCACCCGGCTATTCTTCACGTCTACACCAAGAAGGGGAAGGGGTTTCAGCCGGCGGACCGCGGACCCGCGGAGTTCCACTCGACCGGCCCGTTCGAAATCAACGGTGGTACGGTCGAGCCGCCCGCAGCGCCGAGCCGGCGAAGTTTCACTCTTTCATTCGGCGACCATCTGACGAAGCTGGCCGAGAAGGATGAGAGGATTGTCGCTATCACTTCGGCGATGTGCGACGGAACGGGATTGGTCGAGTTTCGCGAAGAATTTCCCCGCCGATTCTACGACGTGGGTATCGCTGAGAGCGCCGCGGTCGACATCGCCGCCGGTCTGGCCCGGGACGGTCTCAAGCCCGTGGTGTGCATCTACTCCACTTTCCTGCAGCGCAGCTTCGACCAGATCTTCCAGGAAGTGGCTTTGCAGAACCTTCCGGTCGTTTTTTGCATCGACCGGGCTGGCTTCGTTGGCTCGGACGGGCCCACGCATCACGGGCTGATGGACGTTGGTTTCCTGAGGATGATGCCGAATATAGTGTTGACTGCTCCGGCCAACGACGTCGAGATGAAACTGGCACTGCAGTTCGCCTTGAGCGAGAACGCGCCCGTGGTCATCAGGTATCCGAAAGACTTTGTTCCGCTCGAGGAGTACGTGCGGGCAGCTTGCAGTGAGCCGTTCAAGCTTGGAAAAGGCGTACTGGTCAGAAAGGCCAGACGCTCGGTGGTTACGATTGCGGCTTATGGGAGCATCTTGACAGAGGCACTGGAAGCGGCCTCGCTCCTGGCCAAAGACAAGATCGCCGCAGACGTTTTCAATGGGCGATTTGCCGCTCCCGTGGACGAGAAGATCGTGGCGCTTATGAAGAAGGGAAAGCGCGTGGTGACAGTCGAGGACCACGCGAGTCCAACTGGCGGAAGCAGGCGTCAGTGCCGATAAGATAGCAGAGACGGTCAGGGAGATGGTAAAGGCGTGAATTCCGAGGCCAGACATGAAAGCTCTGCCAAGACTGGTGATTTTCGGCGATCAGGAGAAGGAAGGCGTTGGCGAAGCCATCGGCGAGTTCGTCGGCTTCGTGAGGGGCAAAGCCGAGATCGTGGCCCGTTATGGGATCGAGCAGTTGAGAGGCGCCGAGGCACGCGGCCCGACTTCCGCGAGAGTGGACGACCTGAAACAGTGCGATTTCGCCATTGTTTTCGGCGGGGATGGGAGCATTATCTCAACGGCCCGGCGGGTTTGTGCGGCTTCCGTACCGGTGGTCGGCGTGAACGTCGGAAAACTCGGTTTCCTCGCGGAGTTTAGCGTCGGCGAGCTTGAGGATTTTTTTCCGCGTCTGGCGGAAGGTGATGTCTCGATTGATAGGCGTATGATGCTCACTTGCCGGGTTTTCGACGGCGCGCAGACCCAAGATCAGTCCGAGAAGTTCCAATCGATCGCCATCAACGATATCTTCATCACCGCGGGGCCTCCCTTCAGAACGATTGAGCTTAAGATTCTGGTGGACGGGCAACCGCTGGCCGGGTGCGTCGGCGACGGACTGATTATCTCTACGCCCACTGGCTCGACGGCCTATAATCTTTCTGCGGGTGGGCCTATTGTCTCGCCCAAGATGAACGCGATAGTCATTACGCCCATCTGTCCTCATTCGTTGAGCTTTCGCCCGATCGTAATAGGTGCCGAGAGCACCGTCGAGGTCGTCGGCGTACGGGTCAATAAAGGTACGACGGTCTCCATCGACGGCCAGGCCTCGCTGAGGCTGTCGATCGGCGATATGCTGAGAATCCGGAGGCAGGCGTGCGATTTTCTGACCGTCAGCAACCCGCTTCGCAGCCGATGGGATACTTTAGCCACTAAACTCCGTTGGGCCGAAAAGCCGAAATACAACGAGTACCCGGACGCATAGTCGAACACTGTTGAGGTATCTCGCGCAATGAAGGCTCGACTGTTCATGCTCACGGCGGCGCTGTTCGCTGCCATTGTTTTACCGACGGGCTTCTCGGCTCAAAGCCCCTCGCTGCGAAATCCCGCCGGCTACGGCACGGTACCGCCGAGCAGCTACCGCAGCGGTTTGGTGAACAGTCCCAACCCAATCGATACGACGGGCAATCTCCTCGTGACCGGCAACGTCCGGCGCGGGATGTATTTTCGGGGCACGGTTCCCTACCGGTCCACGACGAGTTTCAGCGGGCCTCTCGGCTCGTCGGCACTGAATTCTTTCTTGAGGGATACCGCCGGGCCGGAGGATTTCGGACAGCGCTCCGACAAATACCGCGTCCAGCCGTTCTACTCGCCCAGCCAGACGGTCGCGACCATCATGCCCGGCCGATCCGATGTCTTCTACCCGACGGGCCGGATTGATAGTCGCGTGAGCGGGGCCGCTTCGGCGGGCAACGGCCTGCTGACCCTGGATTCTCCGCCGACAGCTCAGACATCGCTTGGTCCGCAGACCGCCGGTGACGAGCCGGAGCCTCAAGATTTTCGGGGACGCTATCGTTTGTTAACCGAGCCTCCTTCGACGTCGGAGGACCGTGCGTTGCTGAGTCCTCGACAGGAAGATCACTTGGTTCCCGGCCAGCTTGGCATCCGTAAAGAGGTCAAGAGTTCTGACCGCCAGGAAGAGAAGAGTCGGGACGCGAGCGGAACCGAGCGCGACTGGGAGGAGACGATTCCCGGACTCGACGAGCCATCCGGATTGGCCGAGCGTCAGCAAGCCGGAGAGTTGCCGGCAAGGAAAGGTCTTGTTCGGCGCGCGGATGAAGAAGGCAAAGGTGTCGAGACCTTCAAATCGAATATCGAGATGGCCAAGCCCGATGGTTCCGTCGAGGTGGAGCGTCCTTCTTCGGTACCCTCGGCAGGAACAGGTTTGGAACGAGCGACTTCATCACCCAAGGCGACACGTCAGGGTGATTCTTCGACGGGACCTTACGGTCAGGACCGTCGCGAGATCCTCGATCAGATCCGCAAGCAGCTCGATGCTTTGCAGAAGTCGGTCGAAGCCGGCTTGCGGCAAGAAGCCTCTGGAGTCGAAACACCTGAGACGGATACTCTGCCTCAAGCGGGTCTTTCGCCGTCAGAGGATGCGACGGCTTTAGCCAAACCGCTGCGTTCCTATCAAATTCCGCCGGTTGACTCTCATCTAAGCCCGGCTGACGAGGACCAGGCGGATGCTCTGCTCGAATCCGCGAAAGGAGCCGGCCAGGTCGGCATCTTGAATACAATGTCTTCACTGGACGAGTTGCGGCAGCGCGGAGTGTCCGGGTCGTCGGCCAGTGCGGAGCGAACGAAGGAGCCGTCCGGGAACCTCATGTCCTTTTCGCAGATCCGATTCAACAAGCACATGGGCGACGCGAGGGAGCATCTCAAAGCGGGGCGGTACTACCGGGCGGCGGACAGCTTCGCTTTGGCGGCCGTCTATCAGCCGGACAATCCCGACGTGCTCGCGGGCAGAGCTCACGCCTCCTTTGCCGCCGGCGAGTATATGAGCAGCGCACTGTTTCTGGCCAGGACGCTGACGATTCATCCCGAGTACGTGCGTGAGAAAGTTGATCTCGCGGACATGCTGGGTGGGACGGACAAGCTCGCCGAGAGAATCACCGACGTCGAGCAATGGCTGGCCCGGAGCGGCTCAGTCCAGTTGGAGTTTCTGCTGAGCTACGTATACTTCCGCACGGGCCGACTCGACCAGGCCAGGCGAGCCATCGCAAAGGCTTATGAAAAGATGCCGGACTCACCGGCCGTACAGGTTATGAAAACGGCCATCAACCAAGCTGTGAAATAGATCGGTACGTTGACTCCAAATCCCAGTTCAGGCATCGGATGGTTATGAATCTATACTGGGGAAGACCGCATATTGCGACATACCGCCGCGCGATCATCGTTTTCATGTTTCTTGTGTTATCTGCCTGTGAACGTCTATCGGCCGACTCCGCTTTGCGTGAGCAGGCCCTTCTGACAATGCATAAGGCCGCCACCTTTTTCTGTAACGAGGTGGCTTCACACGGTGGGTACGTCTATTACTACAGCGTGGATTTGAAGCAGCGCTGGGGGGAAGGCAAAGCCGCTCGCGATCAAACCTGGGTACAGCCGCCGGGAACGCCGACCGTCGGGATGGCGTATCTCAAGGCCTTTGAGGCGACAGGTGACCGATTTTATATAGATGCAGCCAGGAAGGCTGCTGAAGCGCTCGTCTATGGTCAGCTTCAGTCCGGCGGATGGACCAACAGCATTGATTTCAATCCGCGCGGACGTGTGGCGCTTTACCGCAATGGCAAGGGACGCGGCAAAAACAACTCGTCGCTCGACGATGGTCAAACGCAATCGGCGATTCAACTCCTGGTTCGTGTTGATAAAGCGCTCGATTTTCGACACGAAGAAATTCACGAGTCGGCTCACATTGCACTGGATGCTCTTCTTGCCGCCCAGTTTCTCAACGGAGGCTTTCCCCAGGTCTGGACCGGTCCCGTCGGCAAGCCACCCATCATCCAAGCAAGTTATCCGAGCTATGACTGGCGCACCGAAGGTCAAATCAAGAACTACTGGGACATGTACACCCTTAATGATAACGTGCCCGGCTATGTCGCTCAGGCGTTTATCGACGCCTATCGGACTTATAACGATCAAAGATACAAAACAGCGTTGAAGCGGCTGGGAGATTTTCTGATTCTTGCGCAGATGCCCGACCCTCAACCCGCCTGGGCTCAGCAGTACAACTACGATATGAAACCCATCTGGGCGAGAAAGTTTGAGCCGCCGGGAATTTCGGGCGATGAATCTCAGGAAGTCATCGAAACGCTGATAAAGATTTATCGTTTTACACGTGAAAACAAGTATCTCGAACCCATCCCGCGTGCGCTGACCTACCTGAAACGGTCCCTTCTGCCCGATGGAAAGCTGGCCCGTTTCTACGAGCTTGAATCAAACAAGCCCCTCTATATGTTTCGCCGCGGTGACGTTTACACTCTGACGTACGATGATTCAAACCTGCCAAGCCATTACGCGTGGAAGAGCGATTCGCGACTGGATGAGATCGAGGAGCAATATGAGCAACTGCAACGTCACGTCTCTCATAAACGCCCAAGACAACCTCTGACAGACATTGAAGGCCATGTTCGACAGATCATCGCCGACCTTGACGATCAGGGGCGCTGGATCAGCACTTATCAGGGAGAGCGCCTTGTAGGTCAGCCGAAGTTCAGGCTCGGCTATCCTTATATTGCAAGCGCTGTTTTTAGTCGGAACATTGAAGTGCTAAGCGAATATGCAATCTTGACGCAACACAAATAGCACGCACGGGTTCATCGGCGAGGTCTCACACTCTATTTTGCAATGCATTCCTCGAGCTGGGCGAGCACGATTTTGGCCTTGGAGACTTTGTTGCCGGCGGGGCCTTGCCAGCGAAGCTCCGCGTTTCTCTTTGTCATCTCGTCGATCTTCTTACAAGCTAACAAGACGGTGGCGTGGTTCTTGTTGCCCATCACGCGGCCTATCTCCGAGGACGACATCTTCGTATGCTTTCGCGTCAGATACATGCTGAAATGCCGGGCCAGGGCCACGGTTCTGTTCTTCTTGGAAGAGTGCAGCGTGGCTGGCGTGATCCCGAAGTAGCCGGCGACCGCAGCCTCGATATCCGATACGTGCACAATCGGGTCGCATCGCTCAAGGTGCTCGGCCAGGATCGCGTTGGCGGTCGATAGGGTGATCCTTTCGTTCTTCAACGCGGCGAATGCAATGAGCTTCAGCAAAGCGCCTTCCAGCTCGCGCACGTTGGTATGAAGATGCTCGGCGATGTGGCGGATGACGCTGTCGGAGATTTGGCTTTTCAGTTTTATGTTGTGGCTCTTCAGGTACTGCTCGCAAATCCGACAGCGGGTGTCGAGATCGGGATTGCTCATCTTGGCCACCATTCCCGAGACGAAGCGGTTCACCAGCTTCTCGGAGAGCTGATGTCGTCGATCGCAAGCAAGTCCGTTTGTCGCATTCGGCGGCGAAAAGCCTCCAGCTTTTTTGTCTTCAAGGCCAGCACGAACTGATTGGCGAAATCCTCCGCTGAGAGATATAGCCAATGAGTTTGGGGCCGCTTCTGCCACACTGCGTTGCATATCCCTTGCAGCAGATGTGTTTTACCGACCCCGTGCCCTCCATGGACGAACAGCGGATTAAAAGTGCTTTCTTGTTCATTAACGATCACCCTGGCGGCGTTATACGCCAGCTCGTTCGACGAGCCAACGACAAACGTATCCAAAGTATATCTGAGTCCTCTGTTCCGGCGTGAGCCGGCTGCGGACCGGCTCGGCCGCACGAAGACCTTTGGCGACAGCGCGGTTTTTTCAGCCGGGCCGAGAACGGAGCCGCTCGCGGCGCGGGACGGCCTTTGGCCGCGGGCGAGATTGGGATCGGTGGCGAACGTCACCTCGACGTTACCGCCCGTGACAGCCCGGACCGCCTCGCGGATTTCGGTCAGGAAATGGTTCTCAATCCAATTAGCTATGAATGGATTAGGTGCACTGATCTTAAGATAGCCATCCGCAAGCGTAAGCTTCGTTGAATTCTTGAACCAAATCCGGAATTTCTGCTGCCCCACTTTCTCGGCAAGGATTCCATTGATTGTCTCAATCGCGCTAGTCGCCGCTTGCGGGTCGTGCCGCGACCTTTTCTCCGCCCCGAGATTTTTCGCCTTCTCGATGCGTGATCCACGCGCGACAACTCCATCATCCGTGACCATACCCTGCATTAATCGACTCCTTTCCCGACCGTGGATGTCTCGATGGGTATCCGCGTGACTCCATCCACGCATTCGTACATCCACACATCAAGTACCGATGCTCAAGTATGCGTCATTACGCAGGGAGAATCAATCGTCTTGTGGAGAATTTCTTTTCCACCGGGTGGAGGTGGCTGTCGTCGTTGACTTTGCGC
>JARRQQ010000187.1:10606-16439 GCA_037381725.1 Sedimentisphaerales bacterium | reverse complement strand
CGGTCTGCCGATTTTGCGATCTCTGAGAATTCTCGAAGAGCAGCAGAGGTCGGGCACGTTGAAGCGGGTCATCGGCTACGTTGCCGACGATATCGAAGGCGGCTCCACACTTTCCGAGGCGATGGGCCGGCACCCGAGGTCGTTTGACCGATTGTTGGTCAGCATGGTCGCCGCCGGCGAGACGGGCGGTGTGCTGGACTTGATTCTGGCACGTGTGGCCGACTTCATGGAAAAGGCCCAGAAACTCAAATCCCGTGTCAAAAGCGCCATGATTTACCCGTCCGTCGTTCTGACCGCCGCGTTCCTGATCCTCCTGGGTCTGATGCTTTTCGTCGTGCCCAACTTCAAAGATGCTCTGACCGAAATGACCGAAGGAGCACAGTTGCCAAAGATCACGCGCGTCGTGCTGGGGATCAGCAACTGGATCGCCTTGAAGTACGGTTGGGCGGTGCTTCTGGGCGTGCCGTTCGGAATTATGTTCCTACTCAAGCTCATCCGGAGGTTTCGTATCGGAAGATACATCCTGGACAGCATCAAGTTGAGAATCCCGGTGATGGGCCAGATCAGCAGCAAGGTTTCGGTGACGCGATGGACGCGAACGCTTGGGACACTGATTAGAGCGCCGGTGTGCCGATCCTCGACGCCATCAACGTCACGCGTGAGACGGCGGGCAACGAGGTGTACGCTAAGATGCTCGGCAACGTGCACAATTCCATTCGGCAGGGCGACACGTTTGCTGCGCCGTTGCGGCAATCCAAGACCGTCGACCTGATCGTCTCCAACATGGTGGCCGTCGGAGAGGAAACCGGTGACCTGGACAAGATGCTCTTGAAAGTGGCCGACAACTACGACGAGCAGGTGGACGTGCTGGTAGCCTCGCTCATGTCCATGCTCGAACCGATCATGATCGTCTGCCTGGGCAGCATGGTGATGACTATCGTCTTGGCTATCTTCGCTCCGATGATACAAATCATTACGACCCTAAGCTCCTCCGCATCATAGCGGAACAAGATAGATTGCTGAATGAAGCGAAAGATCAAGCAGTAAGGAGAAAAGAAATGAGTTCACACAACACACAAACGAGCAAGAGAGCAGCTTTTACGATTGTTGAGCTGCTGACCGTGATGAGCATCATCGTGATTCTCATCGGTCTGCTTGTGCCGGCGTTGAACAAGGTCAAACAGTACGCCACGAACGTCAAGCAGAAGGCGCAGTTCCACAGCATCGACGCGGCGCTGGAATTGTTCTCCAGCCAGTTCGATGGATACCCCGACTCCTCGTTCAGCCCGGCGGGCACGACGGGACAGTACGCTTACTGTGGCGCGGAAAAACTCTCCGAGGCCCTGATGGGCCAGGACCTGATGGGTTTCCATCCCGATTCGGTCTTCCGAAGTGACGGCACAGCCATTCGTACGCTGGCCAACGACACAACGGTTTCGGTCGACTTGTACACGCAGGGCACAATGGCGGCACGTCCCGGAGCGTTCCTGCCTCTGGAAAATGCCAACGCCTATCCGCTTCGCGAGCTGTACACGAACCTGGGCGATTTCAACCCTCAGCATTTTGTCTTGTGCGACGTGTTCAAACGCGTGACGAATACCCGCACGGGTAAGAAGGTCGGAATGCCGGTGCTCTACTACAAGGCCGACACGTCCAACCAGTCCCACGATCTGCTGAATCCGAACAATCCGGACAATATCTACAACTGGAGAGATAACGCCGCGCTGCTCGCGCTCGGCATGCCGTGGGATCCCGACGGCAAGCCTCACCGGCTTCTCCGGTTCGACGGGGATTCAAGAGGTGCTCCGGCTGAGCCTGAGGGAATGAGATTCTACTGGAACATATGGAACGAGAAGGTGTCCGTAGCGAGACCGTATAGGGCCGACTCGTACATTCTGATTTCTGCGGGCTGGGACGGTGAATTCGGCACGGCCGACGACATCTGCAACTTCGATTGGACGTTCAGAGAGCAGTTGCAATAGCGAGGCGACCTTGCGGAACACGCAGACGGCGAGTTTCGCAGCCGTCAGGTACTCAAAACCGTGAGCAGGAGGCCCGCTATCGCATGCGACCGTGTCGAGGTTCAATCGCGGAATGCAATGTGTGGAGCTTGAGAGATTTCGATAGCCGCCAGTGTGTTGTTGATTGCCGCATTGCTGTTTTTGCTCATCGACATGAGATATGAAAGAGGCATAGCCGTGAAACCCAAGAGAAGAACTACAGGACTCACCTTGATTGAGCTGCTCATCGTGCTTGGAATTATAGCACTGCTGGTTGGTCTGCTTCTGCCGGCTCTGAGCGCCGTCAAGAACGTCGCCAAAAGAACGAAGCAAAAAGCCCAGTTCAGCACGATCGAGCTGGCTCTGGCCGCCTTCAAAAATGACTACGGCGACTATCCGCCTTCGAGCTGGACGCCCGCCAGCGTTTCGGGCGGCTACTGCGGCGCGCAGAAGCTCGCCGAGGCGCTGCTCGGCTGGGACCTCATGGGATTTCATCCGGATTCCGCCTGGCGGTCAGACGGACTTGACGCGGCGGGCGGAGCGGGAACCTACGACCCGCTTCAGACAAGAGACGTTGACGGCGACGGCGTGCCCGATACGCTCAAGGAGAGAAAGTCGCCTTATCTCGAACTGACCAACGCCGATGCCTTCAGGCTGGGACATACTATGGAACATGACGGCGTATTCCAAGACCTGACTTCGAATCTGTTGAACAGACAGCAGTTTATCAATCAGTATTCGGTAGATCCGGACAGATATGTGTTGTGTGACTCATTTGGCGTAAAGCCGGTTTCGCTTCGGAACGGCAAGCGGATAAAAGCCGGATCTCCTATTCTTTATTACAGAGCAAATACTGCAAGCAAAATATGCAACAATAACCCTCGCAACTTTGAGAATAACATCTATAACATTAACGACAATATCTTCCTTCTTCGCATGGGTAGTGTGAAGAATCGAAGAATTCATCCGCTTCTCGACCCAAGCATTTTCTATTCGTACGAATATGGGATTCTCGATCCGAAAGTGACAGCCAGACCCTGGCCCTACCGGCCTGACTCTTACATACTGATCTCTGCGGGAGCGGACGGTCTTTACGGGACAAACGACGACATTACGAATTTCGGTGAATAGATCGCCGGCGGCGCGTTGTTCGTCCGGCGTCCCGGCGAGTTGACATTATGAAAACCGGCAACCACGTACACGGCTTAAGCCTTGTCGAGATGTTGATCGTCGTGGCCATCATTGCCATCCTGGTGACGATGGTCGTCAGCGTCGCCAGTCGCGTCGACAACCAGGCAAAAGAGAAGGGAACCGAAAGCATTTTCACGTTGCTGGATAGTGCGCTGCAGGAATATCACGAGTTCACGGGCCACTACCCCGAGCAGGCTGAAGTAGCTCCGGCGAAGGCCGTGGATCACATCGAGTACCTCTATGGCGAGCTTGACTCGGTGCCGAGCGCTCAGAAGATATTGAGGCAACTGAGCGGCTCGACCGTGCAAGACAAATATCGGGCGCTGGGAACGGACGAGACGACTCAGACGCCGCCCGAGGTGTACGATCCGTGGGGAACGCCGTTGGACTATCGGTATGTCGCGGGCCAGAATTTTCCGCTTCTGGTATCGGCCGGGCCGGACAAGACATTCGGGACGCCAGACGACATAGACAATAAATAAGAAGAACCATCAATGAGAACGAGCAACAGACAATCCGGCTTGACGCTGACCGAGATGGTGATCGTTGTCGCGACGATAGCTCTGCTGCTCGGTCTGGGATTGCCGGCCGTTCGCGCCCTGCTTGCCTCATTCGAGTCCGAGTCCGGGACCCGGAGCATGATCAACGCCGCCCTGTCCAACGCCCGCGCGATCGCCGCTCGAGAACAGCGATACGCCGGCGTGCGATTTCAACAGGATTCGGCTGGCCACGAGTACATGATCTTCATCGTGCATGACTTTGAAAAAACGGGTTTGAGTCCGGGTTTTCGTGCGGTCGAAGGTCTCAAGCCGATCAAGCTGCCTGAGAACTCGGGCGTTATGGATTTGATGGTCAGAACGAACCATGGCACCGGTGCCGCGGCAGCGGCGTCGGCGCTTGACGAACCGCTCACCCAGGCCTATCTCGACGACGCGAATTACGTTCGCGACGCATCCACTTTTTCGATTGTCTTTACGCCAACTGGCAAGCTGATCACGCGCGCTGTTCGGGTGAGGAACAAGGACGGGATTTATCAGCCGGACAATGGAGTTGCGGGGAAAGAGTCGGCGGACGACGTCTTCAATTCTCCCGTGAACATCGCGACCCACGGTGTGGGCAAGTTCGTTCAGGATGACTATGCCGAGCTCGGCTTGGGCGCGGAATCAAGTCGAAACAGGTTCGTCATATATGACAAGAATCAGTTTGACAAGCTGGACGCGCAGGGGAAGTTCAATTATCTCAACAGCCTGGCTCTTGTTTATATCAATCCTTATACGGGAACGATGATTTCGCCGAAATGAGAAACGCATGAGAGGTAGAGTACGTCATAGCGGTTTTTCTCTTACCGAAGTCCTGTTGGCCGTCGGTACGCTGGCCATTGGAATGATATTTGTCGGCGGTACGTTCCTTACGGGCGTTTACTTCTCGATGCTCTCGACGGAGCGAACGATAGCCGCGCTGGTAGCTGATGAAGCGTTTGCCAAAATCAGGCTGTACGGCATCGACCCGTCGGACTCGCGTCTGACGGCGGAAAGCCTCGTCCCTTTCGAGACACTGAACCCCATTGACGTCAATGAGTTCGCTTACCCCTCGACAAAGACCGTGAGTAAAAAGCAGTACTTCTGGTCCGCCCTGTGCCGGCCCGTGAGTTCGGACTCGACGAATCGGCTCGTCCAGGTCACCGTCTTCGTCTGCAGGAGAGTCGGCAGCATGGCAACGTATCCGCCGAACGGAACGAGCAGACCCATCCCCGTTCAGCTCGATATCTCGGCGTCCGGCCTCGGCAATCAGGAACAGATCGCGATAACGACGTCCGGCGGACAAGCGTACGTCACCGACGGCTGCACCATCGTGGACAACCGGACGGGGCTGCTCTATCGAGTCATGCAGCGCACGCCCGACACGCCGAATATCATCAGGCTCGACAAAACCTGGTACGGCCAGATGACCGATTCGGTGTGGGTGGTTCCGCCTCCCGTCGGAGGCGGCAAGAACCCATGTATTGCGGTGTACCAGAAATTGATCAGTTTCTAGCGGCCTGAAGGGATACCCGGGTCGATGAACAACGAATAATGAATAAAGACCGACAGACTAACAATGGTTTCACGCTGATCGAGCTTCTCGTGGCTATCGGGATATTGGGCGTGGTCATCTCGTTCGCCGGGGTGATTTTCAACGTTAGCGTCGGCGCTCAGCGCATGGCTATGGCCAACGCTGAGATCATGCAGAAGCTGCGGGCCATTACCGGCCAACTCAACGCCGACTTCAGAGGCCTGCGCAAGGACAGCGAAATCTTCGTCGTCTGGGTCGCCAAACCCCTGCCCGCTCAGGCCGGCTACAAAGACGAAGACCTCGATGGATACGAGAGGTTCGACCGGATCATGTTCTTCACGGACGGTGACTTTCGGTCGTACGGCAATAATCCCACGGTCCACGGGAACGTGGCGAGAGTCTGTTACATGATCGCCAGACGGGACAACGCCAGAGCCGAGCAGCAGGACCGGACCAAGCGAGTACTGGCAAGAACGCAGCATATCATGACGTCTGATCCCGCGCTGACGAAATTCCTGGACCCAAATAATTTCGATACCGCACAGTGGTACGAGTGGAACAACCTGTACGAGTATGATAAGACCTCGCCG
>JARRQQ010000187.1:0-10598 GCA_037381725.1 Sedimentisphaerales bacterium | reverse complement strand
CGCACAATGGTACGAGTGGAACAACCTGTACGAGTATGATAAGACCTCGCCGGAAGCTTGGAAAAACCTGCCCTGGGAGAACAAGCAGGACATGCTCTCGGTAATCACCGACACGACGGTCGGGACCAGCACAGTCGACGAGCAAGTCAGGGGCGCGATGGTCGATCCGGCGGACGCAAACTCCATCCACATGCTCCTGTGCGAAGGCGTCGGCGAATTCAAGGTCCAGGGTTGGTACGAACCTCAGCGACAATGGGTACCGGAGGTCGACCCGGATGGCGATGGGGACTTGACGGACACGCACTTCTATAGTCTGAACGATCCCAACGTCCCGGGCGTGCTCTATCCCTATCCGCCCTATGGCGGCGTCAGAATTAATCACATGCCCAGCTATCCCAGCGAGGAGGTCGATGAGGAACACTTCGACGCGATTCCGGGACTTGGGCGGGCGTTGAAGTTCACTTTTACACTGTTCGATTCCAACGGCATTATCAAAGGCGGCAGAACCTTTACGCATATTGTTTATTTGGACTAAGCCGCAGTTCACAGATTGTCAGATACAATATATGAAAAGCGGGCCACAAATGACGAGGAGCGAGAGACAAGGAACGGGGGACGGACGCGCCGGGTCAGCTTTGATCCTGGCAGTGGTCCTGACCAGCCTGCTGGCCGTGCTCGGCGTGCTCTTTGTGATGGCCTCGCGCGTGGACAAGATGGCGACGTCGGCGGTGTCCGAGAATAAGGAGCTGGACTTCGCCGTCGAGTCGGTTCTTGCCGAGGTATCCCAGGAGCTGGTCGTGGACGTCCCAGGCGTCACGGGCCAGGAATATTGCGACTATTTCGACGCCAACGACACGTGGCTGGCGGCTACCGAGCCGTACGAGGCCGCGGGAAACTACTATTGGCAGCAGATTAGCGATCCTTACCACAAGCTCGGCTCAGACCTCACCCTGCAAGCCGAGATTGTCCCGGAATACCAGGAAGCCCGCGACATCGACGAAGGTGTCGTCGCCGACGCCGACGGTGACGGTGTGGCCGACTCCCGATGGGTCGTTGTGCCGGACATCAGCAGCACGAAGGGCAAGCCCATCTACGCGGCGATTAGGATCATCGACAATGGCGGCATGCTGAACGTCAACACCGCGTATAAGTTCGAGCCGAACGATCCGAATACCACCATGCTCGACGTCGGCCGATCAAGCCAGATGAAGATCAATCTGCTGGCGCTGGCCGGCGCGCCGGGCCAACCTCCCGCCGTAACCGACGAGATAGATTTGCTCGAAGCCAGAGCGAATCCCGACGTAGGCCTTAATCCGTCCGATTTGCGCGCCTACGAAGAAAACGTTATCTGGCGCTATGGCTCGCCCAACGGCCCGTACACGCCGTTCGATATCTCGGACGAACTCGAGCTTCGCTACAGATTCCTGCTCAATCACGAGGACATTGACACGCGGCTCGAACAGTGGGGACGGTTCAGGGCCAACGCCTTCTCCACGCCCGTCACGTCGTCGGGCGAAACACTGGATAGTTGGTTCCAGCGGGTCGGCGATTACGGCAGCTTCGATCCGAACTACTCGTACCGGCACATCGCCACCACGTACAATATGGATCGGATCATCCATCCCGACGGGACGGATTCCCAGGTCAACGCCGGTCTTGGATATCCGAAGATGGTCAACATCAACGCTGCCGATGCGGCCACGATCTCTTACGCGATATACTCGGCGCTTCAGAAAAGCGATCCGAACGTTTTGCTCGTAGCCGGACTGACTGACCAGGCGGCGGTGGGAAAGCTGGCTGCACAGCTTGCGGTCAATATTGTCGATCTACGAGATAACGACGCCGATGTATCCGTTTGCGGCGATCCGTCCGGGAGCACGCCCACTCTTCACTACGGCTTCGAGGCTCAGCCCTTCATCAGTGAGATCGCCCTTCAAATCAGCCGCAGCGCCCCAGACAACCCATCGAACAATCACTTTGCGGTCGAGCTGTACAATCCGTTCGACGTAGACATGGGCTTAAGTGATTTCAAGCTGGAGATCCGCCGGCATGACGGCGAGGTCGTTGGTATCGTGTCCCTCGCGGGCCACGCGATTCCGGACGGCAGCCGGTTCGTCGTCACCAACAGCTACGACGCTTCGACCGCTTTCGGCGTGGGTAATCTGATCTCAACGGGCGGCGGCAAAGAAGATCCGAATTTGGTGCTGGCCGAGTACGAGCGCGTACCAGAGTCTGATCCGCCGGCCTTTGTGCTGAGGGAAAACTATGACGTTTTTCTGTTGAGACGAGTAGGAGGGACGTCGGGCAACGACATCTATCTTGACAAGCAGGAAACGCAACCCCTCTGGTTCGACCCGAATGACTCCAATGGCGTCACGGTAGGCTATGCTCGCCCCGATACCCATTGGAATATCGTCTATCAGGACATGATCCCCGAGTCGAGTGTCACGTTGGGCGGCGACAACGGGTTACCCGCAGACCGGAAGAACTACAACTTCTATAATTTCGCCAACGCCACAGGCAATTTCGTGTCCATAGGCGATATCGCGAGGGCACTGACCGTAGGTCCGAGCACCGATCCGAATGATATGATCGGTGTCAAGCTCGCATCGGAACCTGCCGAAAGCACCGTCCGCATCAATCTGCAGAATCCGGTCTTCGCACCGATTTTCAACTATTTGACAGTGATCGACCCAACGGACCACGGGCGGCCGGCCGCCGAAACCAGAATCAAAGGTCGAATCAACATCAACACGGCGCCTTGGTTTGTGATTGCCCAGTTGCCGTGGATGCAGCCTGAGATTGCCCGCGCGATCACCACGTATCGTGATACGATTGCTGGGGCTTTCGAAGGCACGGCCGGGCTCATGCAGGTGCCCGAGATGGGCTACTACGCGTCCAGTCCGGCTTTCGCCAACGTCGATCTGAACCAGGTGCCCGATCTGACGCCGGGCGACGGGGCCGTCAGCGATTTCGAAGAGCGGGACGTCATTTTCTCGCGAATCAGCAATATCATCACGGTGCGAAGCGACGTCTTTACCGCTTACCTTTTGCTCCGTGTCGGCACGGACGGCCCTCAGAAGAGAGTCCTCGCCATTCTCGACCGCAGCCAAGTCATCTCGCCCGAGGACAAGGTGAAGATCGTCGCCCTGCACAGCGTCTCAGACCCGAGGTAAGGGATTTTCGGGTGCCGATTTTCGATTGCCTCGCGGTCACTGCGTCAGCCTCCCCGTGCAATTTCGCCACCGACCCGATTTTGACGATTTTCGCTTCGACAAGCATCTCAAGCCAGTAAGCGGATTCGTCGGCTTCCTCTTCGACCGTCCCGAGTTTCGCGATGAATTCCGCCCTCGATCTGCCCCGACACGCCGCGCGGTAGTTGGCGCCTACCGACGTGCCACAACGGAGTAGCTGATAGCCTATTGTCGCAGCGGTCTTTGTATCCGGAAGGCTTTCTATAAGTCGGATCACTCAAAGGCCAAACTGTTTCGTTCTCTTCTTCAGTTCATCCGGAGTCATAACCCTAAATCCCCCTCCTTACTGGTTGTCTCCCCCGTCAACAATCGCCAATCGGCAATCGAAAATCTCCGTTGTCAATCCCTTAGCTTTTGTATGATCTGCGGATGGACTTTTTCGGCGGCGGCGACGATCGGGAATTCGTGGCCTTCGTAGCTATTCATGTCGATAGGGACGATCGCTTCTCCCTGCCAATCCGTCACGACGGCGCCCGCCGCCTCGGCAATGACCAGTCCGGCGGCGAAATCCCAGAGCTTGGGCGTATTGGCGATAGTGGCGATCATGCTGCCCTTCGCCACGTAGGCCAATTGCAGGGCCGTCGTGCCGAGGTTACGAAAGCGCGTTTGCTGTATAAGCTCGCACGTCCAGGCCGGAACGCCATCCTCAAAATGGCTGTCCAGGCCCACACTGGCAAATTTGTCTATCGCTTCTTCGCTGGCGGTAATTCGCCGGCCGTTCAACTGGGCCTCGCCGCCCACGACGGCGCTAAACGTGGACTCCGTTGCCGGATCGAAGATCACTCCGACAATCGGCTCGCCTTCGTACATAACGCCGATACTGACCGCGAAGAGCAACATGCCGTGCGCGAAGTTGTTCGTGCCGTCGATCGGATCGATCACCCACCAGAGCAGGTCCGTACCTCGGGGAGGCTGCTTGAACATCTTGCCTCCCTCGCCTTCTTCGGCGACGAAGCCGTGATCGGGATACGTCTCCTTGATGCGGTCGATGATGATTTGTTGGCAGCGGGCATCGGTTTGAGTTACTAGCTCATCGGGGCTTTTTGTCGAGACCTTCGTGTAGTTGATCTCTTCCATCGCTCGCTGGCCCCCAAGACGCGCCGCGACGATGGCCGTCTCCAGCATCCTGCTCAAATCTCTCTGCTCTAAGGTCATAATCTTGGATTCCCGATTTCGGTTTCTCGATCCTCGTGGAACATCGAGAGAATCTTGACATAACCACGCGAAACTCGTATTCTATCGCCGTGGTGCAGACAAGCCAACAGAATTCGGACAAGCGGGAATTGGAAGACAGAGCACGGACGGCGGAAGACGGACGCTCGCCCAGTGCTGCCGCAATAAATAACGCTGAAAGCTCGCCTCGTCCCTCGTCCCTCGTCTCTCGTCCATCTTCCGCCAGCCGCCGGGCGTCGCCTCGGGAGAGGCTCGTGGCGGCGATGATGTGTGCGGCTATCGTCGCCTTCTTTGGCATCTTTGCCGTAGCGGGACACTACCAGACGGATATGGGGCGTTGGCTCGGCTATTGCGGGTTCCAGCAACGGACCGGCCTGCCCTGCCCGACCTGTGGCATGACCAGGACCGCCCTGGCCTTTGCCCAGGGCAAAATCGGCGAGGCGTTCTACATACAACCGGCCGGAGGTTTGCTTTGTTCGGTCATGGTCGTCGTGGCGATCCTGGCGTTTGCCGTTGCTGTTTCCGGCGTATATTTTCGCTTCATCCAGCGTTTTTTCGCAGAGGTCAAGCTCAGGTACATGATCCTCGCTCTGCTCATCATCCTGGCCGCCGGCTGGGCGGTTACCTTCGCCCGAGCGCTGGCAGCCAAAGCCTGATCTCCGAAGCGAGATATTTTGTCGGGAGCGAAAACGAGAGATTTCCACACTTGCTTTTTGCATTGCCTCGGCTAAAATGCACCTTTTCACGTTTTCAAAAAAGGAAGGATTTTTCTCGGAGCCCAAATATGATTAAGGTTCTCATCACTGACAAACTGGCACAGGAAGGCATCGACCTGCTCAACGCGACGGACGGCGTCGAAGCAGTGGTCAAGACCGGGGTCAGCGAAGATGAGCTCGCCCAGATCATTGGTGAGTACGACGGCCTGATTATTCGAAGCGGCACCAAAGTAACGGCGAAGGTGCTCAGCAACCCCGGCAAGCTCAAAGGCATCGCCCGGGCCGGCGTCGGCGTGGACAACATCGACGTTCCCGAGGCCACCCGCAAGGGCATCCTCGTGATGAACACGCCCGGCGGCAACACGCTCAGCGCCGCCGAGCACACCCTGGCATTGATGCTTTCGATGAGTCGGAACGTTATCCCGGCGTGCAACAGCCTCAAGGGCGGCGCCTGGGACCGAAAGAAATATATGGGCAATCAATTGAATAACAAGGTGCTGGGCTTGATCGGCCTGGGACGGATCGGCATGGCCGTGGCCCAAATGGCCAAAGGCTTCAACATGCAGGTTCTCGGTTATGACCCGCTTGCGGCGCCGCCCGACGCCGAGAAGCTCGGCGTCCAAATTTGCGCCAGCCTGGACGAAATCTTCAAACAGGCCGACTACATCAGCGTCCACGTGCCGAGGAACGAGCAGACGCTGAATATGATCGGCACCGAGCAGATCAACATGATGAAGCCTACCGTGCGTCTGATCAATTGTGCCCGAGGCGGAATCATCAACGAAGAAGCCCTTTATGAGGCCCTTGCTGCCAAGCGCATCGCCGGTGCCGCCCTGGACGTCTTTCCCAAAGAACCGCCGGAGAATACGCGGTTCAGCGAATTCACGCAGTGCATTGTGACACCGCACCTGGGCGCCAGCACCGAGGAGGCGCAAATCGAGGTGGCTCTCGAGGCGGCCAAGATTCTTGTCGATGCCATCAAAGGCGGGCCGGTCCGAAACGCCCTGAACGCTCCTTCCACGACGGGCGCGATGCCTCCAATTGTCAGCCGGTACGCGGAGCTGGCCCGCCGAATCGGCGTGGTGCTCAGCACAATCGCCCCGGGCCACATCAAAAGCGTCCAGGTCCAATATCGCGGCTCTATCGCCGAGCTGCCCACCGAGCCGGTGACACTCAACTTCTCGATCGGGCTGCTTCAGAAGCATTTTGAGATGCCGCTCAACATGGTCAACACGCCCGTCCTGGCCAAAGAACGCGGTATTAGCATCGACGAAACTAGGAACGCGGAAGTTAAAGACGTGGCCGCCACCTTCAGCGCGCGAGTCGAGACGGACAAGGTGACGCGCACCGTAATCGGCTCAGTCTTCGGTGGATCGCGGCTGCGGATCATCGAGATTGACGGCTTCACGATTGAGGTTACTCCGCAGGGGACGGCTCTGGTCATCTTCAACGACGACAAGCCCGGCGTCATCGGCGCCGTCGGCACGGTCTGCGGCAAGCATCAGATCAATATTTGCACCATGGGCGTCGGCCAGAAGCCCGACGAGCAAAAGGCGATGCTCGCCGTCAGCCTGGACAAGGAGCCCGACGCGAAGGCCGTCGAAGAGCTCGGTGATCTCGATTTTGTCAATGAGATTTATGTCTGCAAGCTGGACTGATGGAGCCGACCAAGCACGAAATCGCCGCCAAACAAATAAAGTCCATCACGTATCTCGGCATGGCGTTGAACGTCGGCCTGGCGTTTATTAAGATTGTGGTGGGGTTGCTCACAACGTCGCTAGCCCTAGTCGCCGATGGGATTCATTCACTGTCCGATCTCGTCACGGACGGGGCGGTTCTGTTGGGCGTGCGCCTTGGCTCGAAGGCGCCCGATCAGCGTCACCCCTATGGTCATGGACGGGCGGAGACCTTCTCCGCCGCGGTGGTCGCTCTGATCCTCATCTTGGTGGGCGGAGCCATGATCTACAAGGCTACTCTGGCTATCGCCCGAGACGAGACCAAGCCCGTGCACTACGAAGTGTTGGTCGTGGCCGTTATCTCGATTGCCGCCAAGGAGTGGCTCTATCGAGCGACGCGAAAGGTGGCGGTTCGATCACACAGCCCCGCCCTGTACGCCAACGCCTGGCACCATCGCAGCGATGCCCTGAGTTCGGTAGCGGTGGCGATTGGGTTTGTCACCCTAACCCTCGGCTTCACCCACGGCGACCAGGTGGCCGCTATCGCAGTCGGGCTGATGATCATCTGGGTGGCCGTCAGGGTCATCGGCGAGACGATGCGGGAGCTGACGGAGAGTGCCGTCGACCCGGAGACCATCGAACACATTAAAAAGATCATCAACGCCAATCCGTCCATACGCCAGTGGCACAAACTCCGGACGCGCACGGTCGGCCGAGAGGTCTTTCTCGATCTTCATATCCTCGTCGATCCGGATCTGAGTGTGATTGCCGCCCACGAGATCAGCGAGAGCCTGGAGAAGACTCTGGATGAACAGATCGCCCGCCCGATCAACATCGTCATCCACATCGAGCCGGATACTCCCGAGCTGAGACAATAGAATTCTTTGCAAGGGCGCATCGGATAAGATAGGATACCGTTTTTGCCAGATGTTAATTTGCTTGAAAAGGTCGTTACAATGAGCTTGGAGAGTTTTTTCAACCCGAAGTCGGTGGCCATCGTCGGCGCCTCGCACCGGAAAGGCAAGGTAGGCTACGAAATCCTCAAGAACATGATCGACGCCGGGTACAAAGGCAAGATCTTCCCGGTGAACCCCAACGCCGAGTCGATTGAAGGGCTGGCTTGCTCCCCTGATCTCGCGTCTATCGGGCAGAAACCCGATCTTGTGATTATCATCGTCCCGGCCAAGATCGTGCCTTCGATCATGGAGCAATGTGCGAGCGTGGGCGCCAAGTCGGTTGTCATCATCACCGCCGGCTTCAAGGAAATCGGCAAAGAAGGCGACGCGCTGGAGAAACAAATTACCACAACCGCCCGAAGGGCCGGCATCCGAATCATCGGTCCGAACTGTCTCGGCGTCATCGCCCCGGCTAACAAAGTCAATGCCAGCTTCGGCGGCGCCCTACCGGCTGTGGGGTCCATCGGGTATCTGTCGCAATCCGGCGCCCTGCTGACGGCCATTCTGGATATGGCTAACGCGAACGATATCGGATTCAGCAAGCTGGTCAGCATAGGCAATAAGGCGGACGTGGATGAGCTGGACGTCATCAAAGCCCTGGCGGAGGACTCGGACACGCGGGTCATTGCCGGTTATCTCGAAAGTATCACCAACGGCAACCAATTCGTCCGGGAGGCGGAGCGAATCTCCCACGACAAGCCTATTCTGCTGATAAAATCGGGTGGAACGGACGCCGGCGCCAAGGCCGCCTCCTCTCACACGGGCAGCCTGGCCGGGGCGGAAGTGGCTTATGAATCCGCTTTTGCGCGTGCGGGCATCATTCGGTGTACCACGATCAAGCAGCAGTTCGACTACGCCCAAGCCTTTGCCCATCAGGCCCTCGCCGCCGGGCCGCGCGTCGCTGTCATCACCAACGCGGGCGGTCCCGGGATCATGGCCGCGGACGCGATTGAGCAGCAAGGGCTTACGTTCGCAAAACTTACAGACCAAACGGTCGAGAGATTGTCCTCGAAGCTGCCGGCGGCGGCGAATTTGTACAACCCTATCGACGTGCTGGGAGACGCCCTCGCCGACCGCTATGAATTCGCTCTTAACGTGGTGCGCGATGATCCAAACGTGGATATCATTCTCGTGCTCTTGACTCCGCAAGCCATGACCGATCCGGCGGCGACCGCCGAGTCGATTACGCGCATCGCGAAGGAAATGCCCCCCAAACCCATCTTGACCTGTTTCCTCGGGGCGGACAAGGTCCAGGAAGGCGTCCGAATCCTACGCCGGGGCAATATCCCTCAGATCGACACGGTCGAGAGCGCTGTAGCCACCGCGAAAGTCATGGCCGACTATGCACGCTGGCGGGCTCGGCCAAAACGCGTCGTCAAGCTCTTCCCCGTCAACCGTCGGAAGGTGGAGAACATCATCGAAAGACACCTCCGTCAGGGCACTCGCGAAGTTGCGGAGAATGAGTCGAAGGAAGTGCTCGAAGCTTACGGCTTTGTCACGCCGAAAGGCTTCATCGCGACGACCGCCGAGCAGGCGGCAAGCATCGCCGAGCAGCTTGGCTTTCCCGTCGTGCTGAAGATATGGTCGCCCGACATCTTGCACAAGTCAGACGTGGACGGCGTCCAGATCGGTCTGAGCGGCACCAAGGCCGTCAAGGACGCCTTCGACCTGATGATGTATCGGATACCCAAAAAGGTTCCGAATGCTCACATCCTCGGGGTGCTCGTCCAGGAAATGTGTCGAAGCGGAATAGAAGTTATCCTCGGGATGAAACGCGATCCGCACTTCGGCCCGCTCATGATGTTCGGTATGGGCGGAACGATGGTCGAGGTGCTCAAGGACGTGTCCTTCTATCTGGCACCGCTGACCGGCGCAGAAGCCAAGCAGATGTTGGTGAGCACCAAGACTTATCAGATGCTCAAGGGGGTCCGCGGCCAGGAGGGCGTGGACATTGATGCAATCGCCGAGGGATTGCAGCGGCTCTCACAGCTCGTGACCGAGATCGAGCAGATTCAAGAACTGGACATTAACCCCTATATGGTCGGCCCGGAAGGAACGGTCCCCATCGCCGTCGATGCCAGAATCAGTGTAGAACAAGTCTAGAAAGATGTAGTCATGCAAGAATTTGACTGGAAAGAACGATATAAGGACAAAGTCAAGAACGCCCCGGCGGCGATGCGACTCATCAAGTCGGGCAACAGTATTTTCATCGGCACCGGCTGCGGGCAGCCCCAGCATCTTGTCAATGCCCTGGTCGAGCACACGACAAAGATATACGACGCGCATATCATCCACTTGCTGACAATGGGATCGGCGCCGTACGTGGACGTGAGATTCCGCGAGAAGTTCAAGATGAACAGCTTCTTCATCGCGGACAACGTGCGGGACGCCTTTTCCAAAGGGATCGGGGATTACACGCCGATCTTCCTGTCGGAGATACCATTCGAATTCGAGTCGGGCAGAATTCCCGTCGACGTCGCTCTGATCAGCGTGACGCCGCCGGACGCCAACGGCCTGTGCAGTCTCGGCGTCTCCGTCGATATCGTCAAGGCCGCCGCCGCCAACGCTAAGTACGTCATCGCGCAGGTCAATAGCCACATGCCTCGCACGTTCGGCGACTGCTTCGTCCACGTCAACGCCATCGACGTGTTAGTTCCCTACGACGAGGACATCATCGAGATACCGGTCCCCGAATCGGAGGAGACGCTCCGCCGGATCGGCCAGAATATCGCCCGGCTCGTCGAGGACGGCAGCACGATCGAATGTGGCATCGGGCGCATCCCGCAGGCTCTGGCCGAATTCCTCAAAGACAAGAAGGACCTC